>JAVJVK010000011.1 GCA_040221175.1 Phycisphaerales bacterium | reverse complement strand
CGCCACGCGCTCCAGCGCCGCGCTCAGCCGCGCCGCGGCGGCCCGGGCCGAGATCGCCCCTGCGGCGTCGGGCTCGGCCGCGTCGGCCTGCGCTTCGGTGGTCGGGGTCATGGTCGGCGTGGGGGGCGGGGGCGCCAGCGCGAAGGTCTCGCCCTCGGCCGGGCCGGCGCCCAGGTCCAGGCTCACGGCCGGGGCCCCGGCCTGGTGGGCGACCCCGCGCAGGGCCAGGGCCAGCATGCCCAGCACCGCCGCGTGCACGCCCACCGACACCAGCACCGACACGGCCGACCGCGCCCGCCGCGACCGAATCCCGGGCAGCCGCTCGGCCAGCGCTGAAAGTCCACCCAGCCCGCTCAGCCCGGCGGCCCCTGCCCGGCGGCCGAGCGACGCGACGCCCTGCGACCAGGCGGCCACGCGGCCCCGGGGCGCGCCCCGCCGCCCGCCCCCGCCGCCGTGCTGCCGACTGCGCCCTCGCCGTGGTCCGGGCCCGTACCAGTGCCGCATGCCCCATCGTACGGGCGTCGATCCCCACCGGAGCACTATCCTCCAAGCATGACCCAGACCCCTACACAAGCCCCCACCGACGCCGGGCCGGTGTCCCTCACCCTCGCCCACTCGCCCGATGCCGACGACATGGCCATGTGGTGGCCGCTCACCGGGTTCATCGATCCCGACGGGAACCTCCTCCGCCCCCCCGCCATCGACACGGGCCGCTTCACCTTCACGCCCAAACCCGAAGACGTCGAGCGCCTCAACGCGACCGCGCGCAGCGAGCCGCTGGACATCACCGCCATCAGCGCCGCGGCGTGGCCTTCCCTTTCAGACCTCTACGCCATCACCGACTGCGGCGCGAGCTTCGGCGAGGGCTACGGGCCCAAATTGGTCGCCCGCGAAGACTCCACCCTGCACTGCGACGGCTGCGTGCGCGCCCAGAAGCCAACGATTGCCATCCCCGGCGCGCGCACCACCGCGGCGCTCGTGCTCAAGATGGTCCTTGGTGACGCTCGCAGCGACATCGAGCTCGTCGAGATGCCCTTCCAGCAGATCGCCCCGGCCGTCCTCGATGGCCGCGTCGGCGCGGGCGTGCTCATCCACGAGGCGCAGCTCACCTACGAGTCGATGGGCCTCAAGAAGCTGCTCGACCTGGGCGCGTGGTGGACCAAGAAAACCAACCACCCCCTGCCGCTCGGCCTCAACGTCGTCCGCAAGGACCTCGACGCCGAGCACGGCCCGGGCACCGTCGCCGAGATCAGCGCGCTGCTGAGCCAGAGCGTCGCCCACGCCCGCGCGAACCCGCAGGACACCCGGGCCTACCTGAAGCTCCACGCCGCGACACGCCCCGAGTGGCACGACGATGCGCTGCTCGACCGCTACCTCTCGATGTACGTCAGCGAATTGACGGCGAGCATGGGCGACACGGGCCGCGCAGCGCTGACGAAGCTGTACGAAGAGGGCGCGAGCCAAGGCCTCTTCGACCGCGCGGTCGAGCCGGTGGTGGTGTAGCCGCGCCCGCCCCGTCCGAACGCCACAGCATCCGCGCCGCGAGTCTTCGAGCAGAGCGCATGCGGAGGCGAGGCGGCCCCCGGCCGCCCGGGCGACAGCCCGCCAAGCGAGCGGAGCGAGCGTTCAAGAACAGCCCTATTTGAGCGAGCCGGAGCGCAGCCGTCTTCGGCTCCGCGCAGGCGTCGAACTTGGGCGCACCGCCAGATCGCGGTGCGCCCGGATCACCGTTGCAGCCCCGCGGCAGGGTGCGCCCGAGCGGCCGTGCCCCGCCACGGCACGGAACGCCCTGCGCATCGGCCCCGGCCGTGCGCCGAAGTTCGACGCCTGCGCGGAGCCGTCCCGAAGACGCGGCGGCTGCGCTGCGGCTCGACCACGTTGGGTTTTCTTGAGGCGCTCGCGTTGCTCGCTTGGCGGCCTTCGGCCGGGCCCTGGCGGGCCTCGCCTGCGCATGCGCTTTCGCTCGAAGACTCGCTCGGCGGATGCTGCGGCGCGGGGGCACGGTGCGGGCGCTCGTGCACGGTGTGCCCTCGCGGCGCGCAGCACGAGGGGCGCGCCCGTGCACGCCCCTCGCCTTCGAACCCCGGTTTGTCGAATCCCAATCCGTCGAATCGCGCGAGCCCTAGCTCGCCTTCTTCGCCTCGCCCACCCCCTCGGGCACCTGCTCGACCAGGGTCGCCTGGTTGCCGGCGCCGAACTGGATGGCGAACTGCGCGAGCCCGCCGTCCTTGGTAGAGGTCTGCGGCGTGATGCGGTAGGCCACCTCGGGCGTGCCCAGCGGGATGCCCGTGTCCGTCAGCTCGCGGTCCTTGAGCGTCAAGAACGGCACGAACGGGTTGTTCGTGCCGCCGATGCGCCGCTCGACGCGGTAGGTCACCGGGCCGACGCGGGCCGGGTTGGGGCACGCGAAGCGCACGGTCAGCTCGCCGCCGATGGACAGGCTGTGCTTGAACATCGTCGGCGTGCCGGGCGCGGGCGTCGCGGTCCGATCGGCCGGCGCGGGGACGACCGCGGCCGTGTAGATGGCCTCGGGGTTCTCGGCGTTGCGGGCGGTCGCGCGGATGATGGTCACCTGGCCCGAAGCCAGGCTGCGCATCGACGCGACCGCCTCGTCGAAGGCCGCGACGGCGTTGCGGTACGCCGTCTTGGCGTTGATCTTGGCCGTGCGGGCGTTGGCCGCCGCGCTGGCCAGGGCGCTCAGCTCGCCGATCACCGCCGGATCGAGCTTGAGCAGCACGGCGTTGTCGGTCCAGGGGGTGATGTGGGCCTGGACCCAGTCGATGGATTGCTCGGGTTGGGTTGGGATGGTGCTCATGAGATTGCTCCTGTCGCCTCGGCGGCGGGCCCATGCGCCGCGTGCGCGGCGAGGGCGATGGTGGGTGCGAACGTGGCGGGCCAAACGAGCCGGGCCGCCGACGGCTTCGTGCAACATGCCGTGGGCATCTGCATCGCTCCTTGCGGCGGCCGCGCCCTTCGAACATCCACGAGCGGGCGACCGCGTCCTGAGAAACTCGGCCCCGCCACACCGGCGGGGCCGAGAACCTCATCGAGCGTTCTGGGACCCGACTTCACCCGGGGTCCGCCGGATTCGTGTACTTATTTCCCCGCACGGCCGCGATGGCGCCGGGCCCGGCCCGCGCCCCCCCACGGCCCCCCACCCGATCTGATCTCCCTTCGTTCGGAAGAACGGGCCTCACGGCCCCCCACGACCTCTGGGGCGGGTCGGTCACCCCACCAGCCAGCCCGAAAGATCCCGTCTTCCCATGGGGCGGCGCGAGTTTCTCATGGGAGGACGAAGTTTTGACCCCAGAAAACTTCGTCTTGACCCCTGGGGACGAGAGTTTCTCATGAGAAGACGAGACTTTGCGGGGTCAAGACGAAACTTTCTCATGAGCGGACGAGACTTTGTGGGGTCAAAACTCCGTCTTCCCATGAGGCGGCGCGAGCTTCCCATGGGAAACTTTCGTCCCGAGGCGAGGGGGCGCGGGCCCGGCGTGGGATGGCGGGCGGACCATCGTCCGAAAAGCCCTTGCGGCCGGGGGCGGTTTCGGGTATGCTGCCCGCCAGAGGAGACCGACCATGCCCCGACTTGTCGCCAGGACCCCCACTGCCTCGATCGCCGCCGTCCTCACCACGCTCGCTCCCGCCGCCGCGCTGGCCCAGCCTGAGGTGCCCGATGGGTTCACGATCCGCCGGATCGCGCCGCTACTGGATGGGGAGCCGCCCCGGATGGAGGCCATCCAGGATCCGGATGGCTTTGGGACTGGAGTCGTGACCGCCACGTTGAGCGATGGAGTGACCACGTTCCGACTTGTCAGCCCAAGTGGAACCATCTCGGTGCTGGGCACGACGCTCGTCGACGGTGGAACGTTTGTCAGTCGTGTGGCGTTCGATCGTGCCGGCATCTTCGATTCCCCGCTCAATGCGACCATTGTGTCTGGTTCAGAACCTCGGCCCTTCGGCAACACGACACGCTTCGTGACCATCGACCGCGATGGAACCGTGCGCGAGCGTTGGTTGGAAGGCGCGTCCTCGGACCAAACCGCGTACAACTTCACGATCACCAATGGGCAGGCGGGCAATCCGGTGGGTGCGGTTCTTCTGGACGCAGACGCCACCAACGGAACGAAGCTCGCAAGGATGGACACGGGCTACGCGGTCTCGGTCGTCGATCCCGATTCAGTCCCCGCGTCTCGCTCGGATACCGACGTTGTGGGGATGCAGGTCGATCTCAGTGGCAGGTATGGCGGAGGCGTCCTGCTGGCAGATACCGACAACACCGACAGCCGAACGGCTATCTACGAGCTGCGCGACGTCGACGGCGGCGGCAGCTATCGCGCGATCTACGGCCCGGTCTCTTGGTCGCTGCGGCGGTACGGCGATCTCGCCCTCGCGACCGACGGCCTTCTTGCGGGGCCGTCTGGGGGCCTGCTCTACGTGACCGAAACGCTCACCGATGAAGTTCAGACCGTCGAACCAGACGGCACCCACACGACGTGGGCGACCGGCTTCACCGACATCGACGCGCTGAGCATCAGCCCCGATGGTCAGAGCATGTATGTTTCCGACAACTTCGGCGTCTGGCTCATTCGTCAGAGCGGCATCGAGCCGGGCCCCGTGGTCATCGAGACGAGCCCGTCGGTGCCCGCCCGCTCGACGCTGACCGGAGCGCCCGTCACGAGTTTGCGCATCATCTTCAACGAGCCGGTCAGCTTCGACGACGCCGACGTGACGATCATCGACGGCGATGGCAACCCCGTCGCCTTCGACGCGTCGGGCTCGGGCAGCCAGTTCATGCTCATCGGCCTGGGTGCGCCCCTCGACGGCGACGCCTACACCGTCACCATCGCCGATAGCGTGCGCAGCATCGCCACCGGCGAGGCCCTCGACGGCGACCGCGACGGCGTGGCCGGCGGCGACGCCCAGCTCATCTTCGCCCATGCGTGCCAGGCCGACTTCGACGGCGACGGCGAACTGACCATCTTCGACTTCCTGGCCTTCCAGAACGCCTTCGACGCGGGCTGCCCCTAGCGGCAGCTGGCTCGCTGAGCGCGGCGCGGGCCCGCATAGGCAGGAGTCCCCAGGCCGACAAGGGGATCTACTGGCCCTTCACCAAATATTCACAAAAGTTGGTGTCGCGTTCGGACCTTTTTGGGGTAAGCTTCCAACAGAGGGAGGAACCGCTCGCTCGCCCACCGGTCGGGGCGCCACGCGAATCGGCCGGTGGGCGGCGACGGTTCATTTTCCTGCGACAAGCCGATGGCGGGAACGCACGCCCGCTCGTCAGCCGCCGTCCTCTCCACCTTGCGATGCCCGCGCCTCTTCCTCCAGCGCAGCCGAGTCACCCTCGGCCGGCTTTACGATGATCCTCATCCGCCCATCCTCCACCGCGTAGCGGGCGAACACGTCGCGCAGCTCGGCGGGGGTGAACGAGCCCAGGGCCTCGCGCTCCTTCGCCATCTCGTCCAGCGAGCCGCCCAGGTACGTCAGCGTGCGCAGCTCGCGCAGCCACGCCGAGGGGTTGCGCACCGTCTCGTCGTGCACGTTGCGCAATTGCTCGACGGCGATGGCGAGCTCTTCTTCGGTCGGGCCCTCGCTGGCGAAGGCCTCGTACATCGCCTTGACCTCGCCGGCCAGTTCCTCGGCCCGGGCGGGGTCCGTCGTCGTCTGGACGCTGAGCAGGCCGAAGCCCGGCCATGTCCGGGCCGTCCGGTGGCTGACGCTGGGGCTGTAAGCAAGGCCGAGCTCTTCGCGGATGCGATCGATCATGCGGCTGTTGAGCACGCGCGCGGCCAGGCGCAGGGCCCGGACATCGCGCGTGTCCCACTCGTTGGCGCCGTAGTAGCCGGCGATGACGTAGGCCTGGGGCGTGGAGACCTTGGGCTCCTTCAAGAGCTCGATGGGGCCCTGCGGGCGGTCCATCTGCCGGGCCTGCCAGTTGGTCCGGTTCGACACGCGCGGCCGCGACTCGAGCGAGCCCAGGTAGGTTTGCACCAGCTCGATGGTTTCGTCGACGTCCAGGTCGCCCACGATCGCCAGCTCGATGGGGCCGCTCAGCTGCTCGTCGAGCCAGGCCTGCGCGGCGGCGGTTTCGATCGCCTCGATCCTGTCCTTGGGCACCAGGCCCGGGCGGGTGTCCTCGGCGGGGTACATCGCCTCGATGACGGCCTTGAGGGCCGCGCCCTGGGGCATGGTCTCGAGCATCTCGAGCGTGCGGAGCTGCCCGCGGCGCCACTGCTCGATCGCCGCGTCCTCGACCATGGGGTCGGTCAGCAGCAGGTGGCTGAGCGTCAGGGCGTTCTCGAGTTCGTCGGGCGTGGTGGAGAAGCCCACAGTCAGCCCGTCGGCGTCGGACCCGCCGCGGACGCGGGCCTTCCAGCCGGTGGTCAGATCGTCGATCTGCGTGGAGCTGAGCCCCCCGCCGGCGGGGCGCGCCAGCGCGGTGGTCGCCGCGTCGGTCAGCCCGCGGGTCTCGGGCCCCTCGTGCACGAGCCCGCCGTAGACGTGGATCGAGCCCAGCACCTCGCCCTGGCGTTCGGTCATGCGCTTGATGTGCACGCGCACGCCGTTCTCGAGCCACAGGCTGGTGACGCCGGTGTCCTCGTGGGTGGTCTTCTCGGCGATGCCGCCGGGGGCGGGGGTTTCGTCGAGCAGCGATTCGGCGCGGGCCTGGGCGCGGTAGGCCTCCGGCTCTGCCGCGAGGGCCGCGTTGCCGGCGGCCAGGAGTTCGCTCTCGGTTGGCGTGTTCTCGTCTTCGCGCGTCTGCAGCGTGAAGACGGCGTCGTCGAAGGCGAAGACGTCTCTGAAGTCGGCGTTGGTTTCTTCCAGCGTGACGGTGGGCAGCAGCTCGCGGAGCAGCTCGAGTTGTTGCGCGACGCTCATGAACGGCTCGCCGCTGGCGATCGACTCGACCACCGCGCCGCGGAGCAGCCGGCTGGGCCGGGTCGCCTCGCCCTCGACCGCCCGCTCGGCGCTGGACAGCAGCCGCCGCTTGGCGTCCTCGAGCTCGGGCCGGGTGAAGCCGTGGATGGTCGCGCGGCGGACCTCGCGGCCGATCTCCTTCAGCACGTCCTTCCAGCGGCCGTTCTCGCTGCGGCCGGTGGCCTGCGTCCACTGGATGGCCCCGGCGAAGTCGCCCGTGCTGACGCTGCCGCCCAGCATGGTGAGCTCGCCGTTCTGCACGCCCTCGCCCAGCCGGTCGTTCATCATGGCGGTTGCAAGCGAACGCACCAGATCTTCGCGGTACTGGCCGATGGTGGTCGTCGGACCGCCGGGCACGCCGATGAAGTTGATGGCGACCTCTTCGCGGGTCTCTTCGGGGTCGCTGGCGACGATGGCGCGGCGGCCCTGCGTGGGCGCCACCCCGGCGTCGCGCGGCTCGGGGCGCTCGACCAGTTCGCCCTGGTCGAAGAGTTCCTCGATGGTGCCGGTCAGGTCCTGCGGCATGACGTCGCCGACGATGAGCAGCGTCATGTTGCTGGGCACGTACCAGGTGTCGTAGTAGCGCTTGATGGGCTCCAGGCCGGCGGTCGTCAGCACTTCCTCGGTGCCGATGGGGATGCGCCGGCCGAACTCGCTCTCGGGGGCGATGCGTTCGATGAGGTCGTAGAGCACGCGCTGCTGGGGCGAGAGCGAAGCGCGGCGTTCCTCGAGGATGATCTTGCGCTCCTGCTCGATGCCGCTCTCGGGCAGCAGCAGGTTGCTGGCCACGTCGCTAAGGAACAGTAGCCCCGCGTCGATCGACGCGGGTTCGGTATCGGGCAGGCTGATGGTGTAGCCCGTGCGGTCGAAGCCGGTGACGGCGTTCTGGTGGCGGCCGAAGCTCATCCCCATGTTCTCGAAGAACGGGCGCACCGTGCCGGGGGGAAAGTTCGTGCTGCCGGCGAAGGCCAGGTGCTCGAGGAAGTGGGCCAGCCCGCGCTGGTCGTCCTCCTCGTTCAGCGAGCCCGAGTGCACGTGCAGCCAGAGTTCGACCCGCTCGGGCGGCTCGGCGTTGGGCACGATGACGTACTCGAGCCCGTTGTCGAGCGTGCCGCGGACGAGGCGCGGGTCTTCGGGGAGCTTCTCGGCCGGGTCGAACTGGGGGCCGCCCCGGGCCTGGTCGTCCTGCGAGAGGGCCGGAACGGCGACGGCGACCGCCAGCAGCAGAGCCGCGAGGCGGGCGAGTGGGTTGGTGAGCGTGGTCATGGTCCACGATAGGGATGCGCGGGCGGGGCCGGGCCTCCGCAGGGGCGGGAAGCCCCTAGGCGATCACGAGCCCGCGTCCACGCCGGTCTTCTCGCTCACCGGGCTGAACAGGTCGAGGATGCGGCACCGCTCGAGCGCCCTGCACGCGTGGGGCAGGTTGGGCGGCAGCTCGAGCACCTGCCCGGCCGAGACGATGACCTTCTCGCCGTCGCCGCCTTCCGTGCCTCCAATCGTGAACTCAGCCCGGCCCTCGAGCATCACGACCATCTGCTCGTTCTCGTGGCTGTGGCTGGCGACCTCGAAGCCCGGGTGCAGCACAACCTCGCTGATCATCATCCGCCCGCCCATGATGCGGCGGCGGTCGATGAGGGGCATGGGTTGGTCGGAGGGCAGGTCGGCGAGCGTGTGGAGGGTGTGCGGGGTCATGCCCGGAGGCTATGACTTCAGCCGCTCGGCGAGTTCTTCAAACCCCGGCTTGCCCATCAACGCAAACGTCGCCTTCTTGCCGAGCTCGACGGCCGGCTGGTCGTACGCGTCGACGCCCAACATGAGCCCCGCGTAGGCGGTGGCGATCTGCCAGAGCATCATGAACTGGCCGACGGTGTGGGGGGTGACCTCGGGGAACTTGATGGTCAGGTTGGGGCGGCGGCTCTCGGTGAGCGCGAACTCGGTGGCCTTCTTCTCGGCGCTCAGGAGGGTGGCGAGGCTGGAGCCTTCGAGGTACGCCAGCGCGTCCTCGCCCAGGCCGGCGGGGATGGCCACGTCGGTGGCGAACTTCTCGACCTCCAGGAAGATGATCGCCTTGTCGTTGGGCCCCTCGCGATAGAGCTGCACCTGGCTGTGCTGGTCGGTCGCGCCCAGGGCCTTGACGGGCGTGAAGCCGGCGTACGTCACGCCTTGCACGCCCTTGACGATCTTGCCCAGGCTCTCGGCCCAGAGCTGCCGCCACCAGTCGGCCATGAGGTAGAGCTGGTTGGCGTAGGGCATCATGACGTGCACCGTCTTGCCCTGCCGCTGGCCGAGCTCAACAAGCACGGTGGCGAGCATGGCGGCGGGGTTGGCGTGCAGGTCTTCGCTCCGGCACGCCTGCTCCATTGCGGCGGCGCCATCGAGCAGGGCGTCGATGTCGATGCCGCACAGGGCGCAACTGATCAACCCCACCGGGCTGAGCGCGCTGAATCGGCCCCCCACGCCCTCGGGCACGGGCAGCGTCTCGTAGCCCGCCGCATCGCACAAGCGGCGCATGGTGCCCTTCTCGGGGTCGGTGACGGCGATCAAGCGATCGACGTGCCCATCGCCCCGGGCCTTTTGCAGCATGTCGCGCACGATCAGGAACTGCGCCGCCGTCTCGGCCGTCTCGCCGCTCTTACTGATCACCACGAACAGCGTGCGGTCGAACTTGGGGTCCTCATTTGTTATGAAACCCAGCGTCTGGTGGAAGGGGATCGGATCGGCGTTGTCGAGCACGAAGAGCCTCGGGTGCGTCCGGTCCTTCGCCAGGTTGTGCGTCAGCGGGTTGAGCGCGCTCTGGAGCGCGATGTTGCCCAAGGCCGAGCCGCCGATGCCCAGCACCACGACGTTGTCGAGCTGGCCCGCGTACTTCTTGGCGATCGCCTTGACGGCCTTGACGTGCTCCTCACGCATCGCCCCCTCGGCCAGCAGCCGCCATCGCTCCCAGCCCGTGCCGCGGCTGGTCTCCAGCCGCTGGGTCAGCACCACCGCCGCTGCGGCCGCAGGACCGCCCGGGGCCAGCACGTCGGGGTCCAGCCCGTGGTCGTGCACGGCGGTGCTCAGGCAGCGAGCGGTGTCGAGGGCGAGGGTGGTGGCGGTGGTCGTCGTTGCGGGCATGGCCGAGGGTATCGGTCATCGGCGCAGGGCGGCCACCACTTTCAACTCCACGGCGATCGGGGCGTTCCCCCCCTGCGGCAGGCGGCTGACCTCGATGGTCGTGCGGCAGGGATTCGGTTTCCCTTCGCCGGCGAAGTACTCCTTCCAGAGCGCGTTGAAGGCCTTGAAGTCCCGCGGGATGTCGGTCAGGTAGACCTGCACGTCGACGATGTCCTGGAACCTCGCCCCGCCGGCCTCGACGACGGCGCGGATGTTCTCGAAGCACGCCCGGCACTGGGCCTCGAAGTCGTAGTCGACCAGCTCGCCCGCGTCGTCGAGCGTCACGCCCGGCACGGAGCTATCACCAGGCGCCCGCGGGCCGACGCCCGAGCAGAACAGGAGGTCGCCAACGCGGCGGGCGTGCGGATACGCCCCGACGGGCTTGGGAGCGGCATCGGTTGAGATCGAGTCAGACATGAGTTACCCACCCGTGTTGATGGTGACGCTCTTGGGCTCGGTGAAGAAACGCATGGCCTCCCAGCCGCCCTCGCGGCCGACGCCCGATTGCTTGACGCCGCCGAAGGGGGTGCGCAGGTCGCGGAGCATCCAGCAATTGACCCACACGATGCCGGCCTGGAGCGCCGCGCTCGCGCGGTGGGCGCGGGCGAGGTCCTTGGTCCACACGCTGGCGGCCAGGCCATAGGGCGTGCCGTTGGCCAGCTCGATCGCCTCGGCCTCGGTCTCGAACCGCTGCAAGGTGCAGACCGGGCCGAAGACCTCTTCCTGGATGATCTGGCAGTCCTGCCGAACGTCGTCGAGGACCGTGGGCAGGTAGAACGCGCCGTTCTTCACGCGATCGGGCGCCGAATCGGGCGTCCTGCCACCGGCGAGCACACGCGCCCCATCCCCCAACGCCCGCTCGACGTACCCGGCCACCTTGTCGCGATGGTCGTGGCTGACGAGGGCGCCGAAGCGGGTGTCGCCCTCGAGCGGGTCGCCCGGCTTGAGCCCCTTCGCGCCCTCCACGAGCGCCGAGACGACGCGGTCGTACACCCCCGCCTGCACCAGCACGCGCGAGCCGCACAAACAGATCTGGCCCTGGTTGCTGAACGCCGCCCGGATGGCCGTCGCGCTGGCCTGCTCGACGTCGGCATCATCGAAGACCACGAACGCGTTCTTGCCGCCCAGCTCGAGCGAGCAGGGCTTGAGCGACTCGCCGCACACCTTGCCGATCCACCGGCCAACCTTCGTCGAACCCGTGAACGTCACCGCCGCGACGCCCGGATGCTGCACAATGCTCGCGCCCGCGGGCTCGCCGTAGCCGTGCACGATGTTGAGCACGCCCGGCGGCAGCACCTTGGCCGCCCGTTCGCCGAGCATGCTCGCGGTCGTCGGTGTCAGCTCGCTGGGCTTGGCCACCACGGTGCACCCGGCCGCCAGGGCCGGCGCGATCTTCCAGGTCAGCAGGTACAGCGGCAGGTTCCACGGGCTGATGGCCCCAACGACGCCCTTGGGCCGCCGCAGCGTGTAGCCGAGCATCTGGCCCGGCACGTCGTGGCTCTCGCTGGCGAACTGCGCCGCCGCCGTCGCGAAGAAACGCAGGTTCCGCACGGCCCGGGGGATGTCGATCGATTGAGCGACCGAGATCGGCTTGCCGCTATCGATGCTCTCGGCGCGGGCGAAGGCGTCCAGGTCCGCGTCTACCGCATCGGCGAGCTTCATGAGCGCGTCGCAGCGGGCCTCGCCATCCAGGCTCGCCCACGCGTCGAACGCGCCCGTCGCCGCCTCCACCGCCGCGTCCACGTCGGCCTCGGTCGAAGCCGGGATCGTGCCGATGGTCTGCCCCGTCGCAGGGTCGACGTTGTCGATCGTCGCGCCGCCGCTGGCGGGCCTGGGCTGGCCGCCGATCCAGTTGGCAAGATGGGTCGCGGTGCTGGCGGTAGAGGTGCTCACCGGGCACTGTAGATCCCCGCCGGCACGCGGGTTTCGCGGCCGCTTCGCCCTACACTGCACCATGACCCCGACGACCACGACCGCCGCCCCTACCGCTGCCAACGCCGCACCCGCCGACGCCCACTCGGCCGCCGTCGAACTCATCCGCTCGCAGGACCCCGACGTCGCCGCCATCCTCGACGCCGAGGGCGAGCGGCAGGCGAGCACCATCGAGCTGATCGCCAGCGAGAACCACGCCTCGCCCGCCGTCATGGCCGCCGCGGGCACGTGCATGACCAACAAGTACGCCGAGGGCTATCCGAGCGCCCGCTACTACGGCGGCTGCGTGAACCACGACGCCGTCGAGCAGCTGGCCATCGACCGCGCCAAGCAGCTCTTCGGCTGCAACTTTGCCAACGTGCAGCCGCACTCGGGCGCCCAGGCCAACGCGGCAGCCTTCCTGGCGCTGCTCCAGCCGGGCGACACCTTCGCGTCCTTAGTTCTCGCCGACGGCGGGCACCTGAGCCACGGCCTGAAGGTCAACATGAGCGGCAAGTGGTTCAAGCCGGTGCACTACCCGCTGCACTACGACGAATCCCACCCCGACTTCGAGCGCATCGACTACGACAAGGTCCGCGAGGTCTGCCTGGAGCACAAGCCCAAGGTGCTCATGTGCGGCTACTCGGCCTACCCGCGCGTGATCGACTTCAAGAAGTTCCGGGAGATCGCAGATGAAGTCGGCGCCATCCTCTTCGCCGACATCGCCCATATCGCCGGGCTCGTGGCCGCGGGCGAGCACCCGTCCCCCTTCCCCCACGCCCACGTCGTCACGACCACCACGCACAAGACCCTGCGCGGGCCGCGTGGCGGGCTGATCATGACCAACGACGAGGAGCTTTCCAAGAAGCTCAACCGCGCCGTCTTCCCGGGCATGCAGGGCGGCCCGCTCATGCACATCATTACCGCCAAGGCGATTGCGTTTGGTGAGGCGTTGCAGCCCGAATTCAAGACCTACGCGAAGAACGTGATCAAGAACGCGCACGCCCTCGCCGGCGCGCTGGCGAGCAAGGACTATCGCATCACCAGCGGTGGCACCGACAACCACCTCATGCTCGTCGACCTGCGCGGCAAGAGCGACGAGCTCACCGGCCTGGACGCCGAGCAGTGGCTCGAGGCCGCCGGCATCATCTGCAACAAGAACGGCGTGCCCCAGGACCCCCGCCCGCCCAAGACCACCAGCGGGATTCGTTTAGGCGCCGCCGCCGTCACCACCCGCGGCTTCGGCGAGCATGAGATGCAGCAGGTCGCCGGCATGATCGACCGCGTGCTGACCGCCGGGCTCAAGGGCGAGCTGGACCGCGAGGCGAGCAAGGTGCGCGAGGAGGTGCGGGGGTTGTGCGGGCGGTTTGCATTACCGGGTCATGGATAGCAGGTGGGTGACTCGGCTCACGGTCTCGCGGCAAGAACTCGAGCGAAGATCATCCAGGATATTCCCGTTGCACGTTCGCACGGCTTCGGTTAGCCTATCGGAACGGAGGAGGGCGAAAGTGGACAAAGCAACGGGTCTGGCTATCCTGGTGACGCTCGCGGCGATCATGCCCGGCCACGTGGCTTGGGCCCAAGGTTGCCCCGGGCCGCTCTATCCCGGCCAGACCTTTCCAGTGGGCGGTGTGCAGGCCGAGGATCTGCTTGCCGCCGACTTCAATGGCGACGGCATCACCGATGTCGTCACCTGCAGCGGTTCGTTCGGCGTGTGGTTGACGCTCGGGCTCGGCAGTGGCTCCTATGCCAGTCCGGTCTTCTTTGACACACCGGGTGAAGCGTTCCGATTGAACGCGGGCGACATCGATGGCGATGGCGATCTGGACGTGGTCGCCGCTCTGCAACGCATCGGCGACATCGCGTTACTCTTGAACGATGGCGATGGCGGCCTGGCGGACCCCGTGATCCTGGCCGTGGGCGCCCTGCCTCGTGGCGTGGACATCCAGGACCTCGACGGCGATGGCGACCTGGATATCGCGGTCAACAACGCCCTAAGCGGCGATGTCTCCATCCTGCTCAATCGCGGAGACGGCACATTCGGTCCCCAGGTCAGGTACGCCGTGGGCGATTCGGCCAGCGTGATGGCCGCCGGAGATGCCGACGGCGACGGCGACATGGACTTGGTTTTCGCCGATTTCTATGGCGAGTTCGTCGTGCTGGCCAACGACGGCGCGGGCGCGTTCGCGGTTGTGGAGCGACGGCCGGCCGGCGGACGAAATCCCGACGACATCACACTTTTCGACGCAAACGGCGACGGGCATCTCGACGCGGCGGTGAGCGGCCAGGGGGTGGGCGGGGTCTCGCTGCTCCTGGGCGCCGGCGATGGAACCTTCCCGCTGCAGTTGGCGGTCGATCCCAGCCGACAATACCAGTCCATCGCGGCGGGCGACTTCGACGCCGACGGCGACACCGACCTCGCGCTCGCCCCGCTCTTGGGATTTGGTCCCGCACGGGTGCTGGAGAACGACGGCCTCGGCCAGTTCACGCCCCGAACCGACATCGCCCCGATCGAGGCCGAGCAGGTCGTCTGGGCCGATGGCGACGGGGATGCGGACCTCGACCTCTTCACGCTCAAGGGCGGCCGCCTCGTCGCGATCGACGGTGACGGCCTGGGCGGGCTCGAGACGTACAGCGTCTACCAGCCCGGAGACATCGGCAGCGCCTACCCAGGCCCCATCGCGTTCGCCGACATGGACGGCGATGGCGACCCGGACCTCGTGACGACGCTCTTCGACGAACATCGCGTCGGGATCGCGTTGAACGACGATGGCACGTTGCAGCCGATGCAGACCTTCGTAGCCGGCTTCCAGCCCGGAAGGCTCGCCCTGGGCGACATCGACGCCGATGGCGACATCGACGTGGCGGTCGCCATGCCAGCGGCCAATCGCGTCATCGTGATGTACAACGATGGAACGGGCGCCCTGGATCGCCCGATCCTCTTGTCGGGCGTGGAAGAGTGCCGCAATCTCGCGCTCGGAGACATCGACGGCGATGGCGACCTGGACGTGGCCGCCGTCGCTCGCGGAGACTTTAACCTGCTCTACATCTTCGAGAACGACGGCGCGTTCATGCCCGGACGGATCTACCCGGTTGGCGACGCGCCGGGCCGCGTGAGCCTGGCGGACATCGATGGAGACGGCGACCTGGACGCCGTCGTCGGTACCCGGGATGGCGCGGGCGTTCTGCGAAACCGGGGCGACGGCGAGTTCGTTCTGGCGCCCACGGTGCCGGGCCATGGCTACGGCACGACTCTGGGCGACGTGGACCAAGACGGTGCGATCGACCTGATCACCGGCGAGACCGTTCGCGTCCGGGTCAGCCTGGGCAACGGCGACGGCACCTTCGGCCCCTCGGCAACGTTCCCCGCTGGCACCGATGCCTGCGACGTCGCACTCGCGGATGTCGATGGAGACGGGAAGACCGACATCGTGTTTGGGTCGGGCGTGTTCTTCAATACCTCGCACGCGGGCGGCGGCCTCGCCTTCGAGTCGTCGTCGCTCTACATCCCCGAGGGCTCGTGCAGCGATAGCCTGGCCGTCGCCGACGTTCGCGGCGCGGGCCTGCCCGACATCTTCGTGTCCAGCTTCGGGGTCGGGGTCGTGGCCATCCTGCCCCACCGCTGCCCGCCCGGCCCATGCCCAGCCGACCTCGACGCCGACGGCGTCCTCACCATCTTCGACTTCCTGGCCTTCCAGAACCTCTTCGACGCCGGCGACCCCATCGCCGACTTCGACGGCGACGGTTCGCTCACTCTCTTCGACTTCCTCGCCTTTCAGAACGCCTTCGACGCCGGCTGCCCGTAGGGCCCGCCGGGCTCAGGGATCGACCGGCACCGGCTGCTCGCCTTCGGCGGCGTCACCCTCAACCTCGAACGCATGCTCGAGCACGTCTGGGATGATCTGCACCTGCGTGGTGAACACCAGCGGCAGGTTCTGGCCCTGCACGTCGTAGCGGTCCTCGACGAAGAAGGCCGTGTAGCCGGCCTCGGGCTTCTCGATGCGCACGCGGTACCTGCCCGCGTGCGGGCCGTCTTCCTCGGGCGTCAGCATCCGCATGCGGAAGGGCTTGCCGACGACCTCCTCGCGGAAGTCGCGGGCGTCGGGATTGGTCGCGGGCCACAGCGTCAGGCGGCGCAGGTGCACGCGCTCGTCGGGGATCACCACCTCCATCACCCACTCGACGGCGTCGCCGGTGTCTTCGATGACCTCGACGTTGAGCGAGGGCAGCTCGACCTCGCACAGGATCGCCTCGTAGAAGCCGATGGCGCTGAAGATCGCGTCGCCGCTGCGGTCGATGGCGTGGTCCCAGTTGGGCACGATGCGCAGCCTCGTTTCACCGGGCAGGTCGTCGATCCAGTAGCGCGGCGTGTCGGGCAGGAAGTACTCGTCGCCGCTGGTGTTCAGCACGAACTTCGGCATGGTCAGCCGGTCGCGGAACAGGTACGGGTCGACGATCCGCCGCAAGCGCTCGCCGAAGGGCGTGTCGAGTTGCTGCATCAGGTTCCGCCCCGCGTAGTCGCCGATGGCCGGGGCGAAGAAGCCGTAGGCCCCGTAGTGGTGGCGCATGGTCGCAGGAAGGTTCAGCGTGTCGATGACCATCGGGATGATGGCCTCGACGCGGTCGTCGACGGCGGCCGTCAGCCAGGTCGTCCACCCACGCTTGCTGCCGCCCGAGACCACGAAGCCCTCGATGGCGTGCCCGCCGGCCTCCTCGGTCCGGGCGAAGGCCTGGAGAGCATCCATCGCCGCGACGACCGACTCGACCATCGCCAGATGGATCACCCAGCCGTCATCGCCGGTCCGCTTGGCGACGACCCAGCTCTCGGCCAGCAGGTCATCCTCGAAGCGGATGTCGCCCAGCGTCCCGTCGGGCTCGGGCAGCGACAGCGGCTGGTTGGGCACGTTGGGCACGGCGGCGACGATGGTGCCCGTCGCCTCGGCGATGATCCACAGCTCCTCCTGGAGCCGCTCGGGCGGCAGCGACTGGCGTTGCCCGCCGCCCACCAGCAGCAGGGCCGTGTCGTGCCGCGGGGAATCGGGCACGACGACCTGCATCATGTGGGTCCACTCGGGGTAATCAACTTCGCCCTCGGTGCGCCAGGTCTGGCTGGTCAGGTCGATGGCGAACCCCGTCAGGTCCTCGCGCCCGGCGCCGCCGGCGTAGGCCTTGACGACCTTCCACGCGAACGAGTCATCGCGCGCAGCGGTGTAGCGATCCAGCGGAGACTCGCCCGGCGGGACGGTCGGCTGGGGCTCGGCACGCTCGCCCGTCTGGGCGCAGGCGGCGATGGGCAGCAGGCACGACAGCAACAGGACGGCGGCTCGCTTCATGGCCGATGCTAGCCCGTCGCGCACTCCGCGCCGTTGCCGCCCCGCGTGCGCGGACGCCCGACCGGCTCTTCAGCCCTCGGCCCGTCGGATCGCTGCCCGGGCCGCGTCGTCGTCGTAGCCCAGCGCCTCGTTCAGGGCCGGTCCGCCGTGGCGAACGAACCAATCCTCGGCCGGACCGGACCAGTACCCCCGCTCGTCGGGCGGAACGCGCGTGAGCGTGTCCTGGCCGCGGGCGGCCTCGATCGCCGCCGCCGCGTCGCCACGCGGGGCCCCCAGCCAGCCGATGAGCCGCTCGACGACCGCCGGGCGGCGGAGCTCTGCAAAGTCCAGCGTCAGGTTCGCGTGCCACCGCCAATCGGCGGTGTGCCGGGCGCGATAGAGCACGATGTCGTGGTGCTCCAGGTAGCCCAGAAGCCGCTCGCGCGGGTCCTCGACCCTCGTCCACGCGCGGGTGTCCCGGCCGGTATAGGCCTCGAAGCGCATGGACGACACGATCGCCGAACGCAGCTCACGCACCAGGTACACCACGCGACAGCCCGACAGCGCCGCCCGCTCGCGATCGCCGCAGTGCAGGTGCCCCACCGCGAAGCCACCCGGCCCGGCGTCCTCGGCGAAGGCCTCGATGGGCCGCTTGATCTCCTTGGGAATGCCGCGACCTCCGTCCTTGTAGAACGCCTGGCCATAGTCGTGGTAGCAGTCGGGATAGACGTGCCGCCGCAGATCACGCAGGCCAAGCTCGCGCAGCAGCGCAGCCATGAAGTAGGTACCCGCCTTGGGGATGGTCGTGATGAAGAGCGGACGATCCATGGCGACTCAGCCCGCTTCCTTCTTGAAGATCAGCAGATAGTTGAACCCCCGGATGAAGAAGTTGTCCTTCGCCGCCGCCATGTGGCGGTTTCCTTGCCTTAATTTCGCGTTGCGCCGCACGACGCACACGATGTCGATGGGCCGGAAGTTCTCCCGCAGCATCGCAAACAGCTCGAAGCCGATGGGCATGAAGGTGCCGCCGGCCACGCCCTTCTGCTTGCGCCACGAGTCGCTGACATAGACGGCCATGTACCGCCGGTCCTTCAGCACGCGGTAGACCTCGTCGAACACGCCCGCCATCGCCTCGTAGTACGCCGCCTCGCTCGAATCGAGCTTGCCGATGCAGTCGGGGTGGTTGCTGTAGTCGATGTGGGTCGAGTAGGGCGGGTCGAGGAAGACGAAGTCGACCGATGCATCCTTCACCGGCAGCTCGCGCGCGTCGGCCTGCTTGATGTCCGGTCGGCTGGGGACCAGGTCGTAGCCGATGCCCTTGCGGCCCATGTCGGCGCACACGTCCAGGGTCGTGCCGCCGCCGCACATAGGGTCGAGCACGACGTCGCCCTCACGCGTGTATCGGTCCAGAAGCTGCCAGATCACCCAGCTCGGCGTGCCGCCGGTGTACGTCTTGTCGCCCTGGACGGTCTTGGCGCCGTCGTAGTGCTGGCTTGGGTAGGCCCACAAGGTCGTGGTCATGGGTCGCATGGGCGGGCGCTTGCCCGGGCGCACCTTGGGGTCGCCGGCGACGTCCTGCCAGCGGGGCGGCCCCGGCTTGGCCTTCTGCGGGCCTCGCTCGCTCATGAGGACGCGTCCTGGGCGATCAGCTCGAGCAGCTTCTTCTCCGTCTCGTCGAGGCTCAATTCGCTGCGCGCGCCCGCGGCGCGGATATGCCCGCCACCGCCGAACGCGCCGGCCAGCTTCGCGACGTCCGGGCCGCCCACCTTGCTGCGCATGCTGATCTTGACCTTCTTCGTGCCGTCGCCCTCGGGCGGCAGCTCGACCAGCACGATCGCCACGCGCACGCTCTTGACCGCGAGCGCCGGGTCGGCAAACCCGCTGGTCATGCCCACGCTCGCCCCGATGCTCGTGATGTCCTCGGCGTGCACCCGCACGACCGCGACGCCCAGGTCCTCGTGGAGGCTCAGCGAGCCGAGCGCCTTGCTCATCAGCTTCAGGCGCTGGATGGGGTCGCTCAGCATCGTCATCTTCACGAGCCTGGGATGCTCGGCCCCGGCCTGGACCAGATCGGCCGCCAAACGCAGCACGTGGGGCGTCACGCTGGGATGGCGGAACCAGCCGGTGTCCGTGCCCAGCCCGAGCATGAGCGGCTCGGCGATGTCCACCGGCAGGTCGCTGGCGCGCTCGATCCCCAGGAGCAGCGTGCAGACCTCGGCGGCCATCTCGCACGCCGCGGCGGCGTCGCTGTCGATCAATCGCGCCTCGGCCAGGTCCGGCGAGCCGCTGCGATGGTGGTCCAGCACGGCCACCCGGTCCGCCTTGCCCGCGATCCAGGGTTTGTATGGCTCAAGCTGGCTCCAGGCGCCGGTGTCGCAGACTAAACAACGATCGAACGCCGCCGGCGGGTCGCCGGCGTCGAGGTGCACCCAGCTCGCCTCGCCCAATATCTCGTCCATCCAGGGCGGCAGTTCGCCCGCGTAGGCAAGCTGGACCTGCACGCCGGCCATCTTTGCCGCCCGCGCGATCGCCAGGGTGCTGCCCACCGCGTCGCCGTCGGGCCGCGTGTGGCAGATGACCAGCAGCCGGCCCGCCTCGCGCAGCCATTCGGCCAATTCCTTCGGCGAGACGGTCGACTCGTAGGCGGGGCTCTCCGTGGCGCTGCTCATGCGTTCTGTTCCATTTCCTGCCACGAGGGCACGGTCGTCGACAAGAGTTCGTTCGCGCGCTGCACGTCGCGCGCGAGCTGGGCCGTCAGGTGTTCGACTCCATCGAAGCGGACCTGGTCGCGCAGGCGCGAGACGAAGGCCAGCCGCAGCGGCCAGCCGTACTCGGGCTCGTCGCGCCCGCGCTGGTACCCGATCAGGTGCGCCTCGACGCGGCGCTCGGCGCCGTCGAAGGTCGGGCGCTCGCCGACGTTGGCGGCGCAGGGAACAGCCCGGCCATCCTCCAGCGTCGCGATGCACGCGTACACGCCCTCGCCCGGCGGCGTCTGGTCGCTCGCCAGGTTCGCCGTCGGGAAGCCGATCGTCCGCCCGCGCTGGTCGCCCTGCACGACCGTCCCCACCATCTCGTACGCGCGGCCCAGCACACGCCCGGCGTCGGCCACGCGGCCGTGGGCCAGCAGCCACCGCACGCGGCTGCTGCTGGCGGCCACCACGCTCTGGTCGTTCAGCGAAACCTCGACCGGCTCGACGATCCGCACCGAGAAGCCCCTGGATTCACCCAATTCGGCCAGCGTCCCCACGTCGCCCGCGCGCTTGGCGCCGAACCGGAAGTCCGATCCTTCGACGATCGCCGCCGGATGCATGGGCATCAGCACGTCGTCGACGAACCGCTCGGGCGCCAGCCCCAAGAGATCCTTCGAGGGTTCGAGGCGCAGCACCTCGTCGGCCCCGGCGTCCAGCAAGCGGTCGGCCCGGTCCTCGAAGCCGGTCAATCGGGGCGGCGCGTGCTCGGGGTCGAGCACGGCCTTGGGCGAGGGCTCGAACGCGAGGGCGACGACGCGAGCCCCTCCCGGGGGGGTTCCGGGCTCCCCATCCAGCCCGTCGGCGATGGCCCTGGCGGTCTCGATCAGCTTCCGGTGGCCCAGGTGCACGCCATCGAACACGCCGATGGTCAGCACGGACCGCCCGCCTGATCGGGTCGTGTTCGGAAGATCGCCGGAATTGTCACCTGGGGGCGGCACGGCGGCATGGTACGGCCCCCACGGGCCGCCAGGCGGGGTTGGCGGTCCGATACCCAAGCGCATCGGGAAGCGATGCGCCCCTATCAGGGCCCGATGCGCACGTATCGACGGCCGATGCGCCCCTGTCGAGGGCGAATGCGCGCGTTTCGGGAGCCGATGCGCCCCTCTCGCGGCCCGATGCGCCCGCATCGAGAGCCGATGCGCGCCTCTCGCGATCCGATGCGCCCTCGTTGCGAGCCGATGCGGACCATTCGCCGGCCGATGCGCCCCAACGGCCCGCCGGACGCACCCCCGCGACCATCCCGCACGCGCGCCCCGCCGCCCACGGCCCGCCCGCCATGCCCCGTACAATTGCCATGGCCCCCGCGACGCTCGCGCCACGGGCCCCCCAGCGCACGCCCGACGCCCAGCCCACCCACTCGCGAGGACCATCGATTCCATGGCCATCTTCAGCCGCAAGCAGCCCCGCCCCATCACCACCGACGCCGCCCGACCCAGCGGCGCCAACGGCTACGCGACCCCCGACAACGGGCACGCGGGCGACCCGATCAACCCGGCCATCGCCGCGATCGGCTCGGACATGCTCGCCCGGGCCCGCAAGCACCGGGCCGGTCTGCTGAGCAAGAGCTTCTACTCCGACAAGCTCATGGACTGGTCCATGCGCGACCACGGCTTCAAGGTCGAGATGTTCCGCTTCGTCGACACCTTCCCCGTGCTGACAACCAGCGACATGGTGCACGAGCACCTGGTCGATTACCTGGGCCAGGACCACGTCACCATGCCCCCGGGCATGGACCTTGGCCTCAAGGCCGGCTCGCTTGCCAAGGGCCTCATGACCAAGACGATCTCGGGGCAGATCGAGGGCATGGGCAAGAAGTTCATCGCCGGCACCGATGCGCAGAGCGCGCTGCCGGGCCTCAAGAAGCTCTGGGACAACGGCATCGCCTTCAGCGTGGACCTCCTGGGCGAGGCCTGCGTGAGCGATGAAGAAGCCGACGCGTACAAGGCGAAATACCTGGACCTCATCGAGAACCTGCCCGAGGACGTCGCCGGCTGGAAGACCAACGCCCGCCTGGAGCGCGACCACCTGGGCGGCATCCCGCGCACGAACGTGTCGATCAAGATCAGTTCGCTCAGCGCCAAGGCCGACCCCATCGACACCGCCGGGGCGATCGACGACCTCATGACCCGCCTCACGCCGATCCTCGAGACCGCGCGCGACAAGGGCGTGTTCGTCAACTTCGACATGGAGCATTTTGCTCTGAAGGACCTGACCCTCGAGCTGTTCTTCCGCTGCTGCGAGGCGGTCGACTTCCACGCCGGCCTGGCCATGCAAGCGTACCTGAAGTCCGGCGTCGCCGATGCGCAGCGCGTCAGCGAGTGGGCCCAGCGGACGGGGCGCATCGTGACCGTTCGATTGGTCAAGGGCGCCTACTGGGACAGCGAGACGATCCACGCCGAGCAGGAGGGCTGGCCATGCCCGGTCTGGAACGCCAAGTGGCAGACCGACCAGTGCTTCGAGGACATGTGCAAGGTCTTCCTGGATCACTGCCCGGTCGCCCCCGAGGCCAGCGGCATGGGCCCGACGCACCTGGACAGCGGCTCGGGCGGCGTCAAATTGGCGCTTGGAAGCCATAATGTCCGCTCGATCGCCGCGGCGCTGGCCTATAGCGATTCCAAGGGCCTGCCGCGCACCGCCGTCGAGCTCCAGATGCTCCACGGCATGGCCGACCAGCTCAAGCACGCCGCCAGCGACATGGGCCTGCGCATTCGTGAGTACGTGCCCGTGGGCGAGATGATCCCCGGCATGGCCTACCTCGTGCGCCGGCTGCTGGAGAACACCAGCAACGAGAGCTGGCTGAAGGCCGGCTTCCTGGACGAGGCCGACGAGGCGGTGCTGCTCGCCCGCCCCGCCCCCCGCGCCGGCCAGCCCACGGCCATCGACGACCTCTACAAGATGGCCGCCGAGCGCCACGAGCTGAGCAACGCCCACCCCAACGTCGGCGACGGCCGCCCCTTCACCACCGAGCCCCTGCGCGACTTCTCGAGGAAGGACGTCCGCGAGCGCTTCGCGAAAGCGGTGCAATCGGCCAGCGTCCCCACGGTCGCCAACGACCGCACGCCGCAGCAGGCCAGCGAGATGGTCGCCCGCGCCGAGCGCGCCTTCCCCGCCTGGCGCGACGCCGACCCGGTGAAGCGCGCCAGCGTCCTCGTCCGCGCCGCCCAGGCGATGCGCGAGCGCCGCGATGAACTCTCCGGCGTCATCATCAAGGAGAACGGCAAGGACTGGCGCAACGCCGACGGCGACGTGGCCGAGGCCATCGACTTCTGCGAGTACTACGCCCGCCAGAGCGTGGCCCTCTTCGAGCGCCACCGCCTGGGCCGGTTCATCGGCGAGCTCGACGAGACCTGGTACCAGCCCCGCGGCGTCGCGGTGGTAATCAGCCCGTGGAACTTCCCGCTGGCCATCGCCTGCGGCATGACCACGGCCGCGCTCGTCACGGGCAACACGGTGATCCTCAAGCCCGCCGAGCAGACGCCCGCGATCGCCAAGATCTGCTTCGACATCTTGAAGCAATCCATCGACGCCGAGTTCGGCGGCGAGCACCAGGACGCCATCCACTTCTGCCCCGCCCCCGGCGAGACCACCGGCGCCGCCCTCGTCCGCGATCCGCGCGTGTCGCTGCTGTGCTTCACCGGCAGCAAGGCCGTGGGCCTGGACATCATCAAGGCCGCCGGCGTCACCCCCGAAGAGCAGCACCACGTCAAGAAGGTCGTCTGCGAGATGGGCGGCAAGAACGCCATCATCGTCGACAGCAGCGCCGACCTCGACGAGGCCGTCCTCGGAGTTCGCCTCTCGGCCTTCGGCTTCCAGGGCCAGAAGTGCAGCGCGTGCAGCCGCTGCATCATCGTCGACCCGCAGGGCCCAGAGGGCGAGCACACCCAGACCTTCATCCGCCGCCTGGTCGCCAGCACCGCCTCGCTGATCATCGGCGACCCGACCAGGCCCGGCACCGACGTCGGCCCGGTCATCGACGAAGAAGCGGCGACCAACATCCGCCGCCACATCGAGACGGCGAAGAAAGAGGGCCTGAAGCTCGAACTGGCCATGGACGTGCCCGCCGGCCTCGAGCAATCCGTCGGCAAGCCCTTCGTCGGACCGCACATCTTCAGCGGCGTCACGCCCGACAAGACCCTGGCCCGGCAGGAGGTCTTCGGCCCGGTGCTCGCCATCATGCACGCCAGCAGCTACGACGAGGCACTGAAGATCGCCAACGGCCACCCCTACAAGCTCACCGGCGGCGTCTTTACCCGCAAGCCCACGCACATCGAGAAAGCCAAGCGCGACTTCCGCGTGGGCAACCTCTACATCAACCGCGGCATTACGGGCGCCCTGGTCGCCCGCCAGCCCTTCGGCGGCTTCGGCATGTCGGGCGTGGGCAGCAAGGCGGGCGGGAGCGACTACCTGCTCCAGTTCGTCGAACCCCGCGCGAGCTGCGAGAACACCATGCGACGAGGCTTCGCGCCCGAGCTGTAAGCCTCACTCGATCAGGCGTACGCGTGCAAACCAGCCAGCAGCAGGTTCACGCCGAAGTACGTCCACAGCATGATGCCGAATCCCGCAACGCTCAGCCACGCCGTGAGCAGGGCCTTGCCCTGTCCCATGATCAGCCGCACGTGGATGACGATGAGGTAGACGATCCACGTGATCAGCGCCCAAGTCTCCTTGGGGTCCCACGCCCACCAGCGGCCCCACGAGTGGTCGGCCCACCACGCCCCCAGCAGGATGCCCACGCCCAGCGTCCAGAAGGCGAGCTGCAGCGCCGTCATCTGCGCCTTGTCCAGGTCGTCCAGCGTGCGCGCGAGCGTCCGGTCCTTGGCGATCGACGCCTCGCCGTGCAGTGCGACCGCCGCGGCCTCGCGCGCCGACTGACGCCGGCTCATGAGCGACACGAGCAGGTAGAACACGCTGCACAGGAAGCCCACCGTGATCAGCCCATAGCTCACCAGCACAGTCGTGACGTGGTACTTCAGCAGCACGCTGGTATTCAGAATCGCCGCCTCGCGGCCGATGGTCTGCCCGGGGATCGCCGTCTGCGTCGCGGCGATGAGCACGAGGAAGCCCACGCCCGCCGCCGCCGCGCCGAACAGCCACTGCCGCTTGAGCAGCATCAGCCCGACCGCCACGATCGCCGCAAACAGGCTCAGCCCCACCATCGACTCGAACTGGTTCTGGATCGCGAACCGCTCGGCCACGAGGCACCGCAGCGTGAATCCGATCGCGTGCAGCAGCACGGCGCCCACCAGCAACCCCACGCCCGCACCGATGAGCCACTTGCGTCCGGTGCCGAACGCCAGCACCAGCGCGAGGAAGCTCAGGCCGTAGGCCCACATACCGATGTCGAAGAAGTCGCCGTTGTTGTACGCCAGTTCCATCCGCGCCCGGCTGACCGGATGCGTCTGCGGATTGATCGCCGCGAGCTCGCGCGCCAGCGTGGCGATCGCGGCGTTGGCCGCTTCCGCATCGAGCGATCGCCACGCCCGACCCAGTTCCATGGCCGCCGCGCGAGCCGGATGGCTCTCGGGCAGGTCCTCAACGTGCACCCACTGTTGGTCGTTGGTCTCGGGCGCGACCACGCGCAGCATCGCCCCCGCCCCGGCCGCGACGCGCAACGCGTTGTCGGCCTGCCCGAGGGACCGTCGCACCGGTTCGAGGTGCCCATAGCGCTCGAAGATCGGCTGGCCCAGCGTCTCGACCATGATCGGGCTCACGCGGGTCATCCGGAGCCACAGATCACGCCGGTCGGGATCATCCGGAAACGCCGCTTCCAGGAAGTATTCGCGCACCGGCAGGTAGTCGACCGCGATCAGGGGGCGATCGGCGTAATGGGCCGGATCGATCGCCAGGTCCAGCAGCACGAACAATGGGTCGAACCGCGCCTTGTCGAAGCGATCGGGATCCGCCGCGGCGTAGCGATCGCCTTCGCTCGAGAGCGGCGATGCCCCTGCAGCCAGCACGAGTTCCTCGTATCGCTCGCGACCGGTCAGCGTCCGCATCATCTCGAGTGCCAGCGTATCGAGGATCTTCACCCGACCGTTGTGGAACACCGCCGTTGCGCGCAAGGGGGCGAGGTCGATCTCGTCGGCAAAGACTGCCTTCTGCTCGGGCACAAGACCAAGCCGAACGGGCCGGCCGAACGGCGCGCTGTGTCCGTGTCCGTCCACGTCGGCGGAAGTCTCGGGATGCTGGTTGCCCGCCGGCTCGAGCTGCGCCCGGGTCGGGCACGCCACGAACAGCAGGACCAGGATTGCCAGGACCACGCGGGTCATGCCGCCTCCTTCTTGTGCATCGCCGCCAGCTTCGCCTTGCGACGCTTGAGCATCCACGGCTTCACGTAGAACGCCCATGGCGTGCCCACCGCCATGAGTACCCCGCCCAGGGCGATCACGTGGATACCCGGGTTGTTGCCTACGTGCAGGATGGTGAACTGTGCGTACGGCTCGGGAATCGCCCCCTGGTCGGCCAACGCTTGCGTCCGTTCCCAGCCCTGGGCGTCCCATCCGGCTTGGGCGAACTTGAACTGGGCCGGGTCCAGGCGCGACCCGACGAAGCCCAGCACGTTGGCAAGCAACCCGCGCTCGTCGCTCCACACGAACGGCGCCCGTAGCGGCGCATTGAGTTGCGTCTTGCGCGTGTACGGCTCGAACCACTGGTTCGCCCCGCTGGGCTCGACGTGGATGGTCGATCGATAGTCGCGTGGCGCGCCGCGGTGGTCGTAGGCCACCATCTCGAAGTCGACCATGCGAATCTGGAACCCAGGCAACGCACGCCTGGCGCGCGCAAACGCCAGCCGCATGCTCCGGCCGTCGGGAAGTTCCACCCGCGTCGCCTCGCTTTGCCCGATGTTCAGGTACTTCATGAACGGCAGCCAGACCACGCGACGCCAGTCTCCCAGCGAGACCTCGACCGCCAGCATCGCCTTGTCGTGCGTGCCGATGAACTCGCCTTCGCGATCAATCTCGGGCACGGGGATCGGCCGCTCTATCTCCGCCGCGTGCGCCCACGACTCGCTGCGCCTGAGGTCCAGCCCCTCCACGATGGTGAACCGTTGGCCGATCTGGGCGTCTTCGATCACGCGCACCGCGTTGCCCGGCTGGCGGATCGCCACGCGGGTGCGCCCGTCGCCGCGATCATCGAACACCACGTGCAGGCCGGTCAGGTCGAGGTAACGCACGCGCACGAGCGACTCATCGGCGCCCTCACGGTTCGGCCGCCCGTCGGCTTGCTCGCCTTCACGCAGGTCCTGGCTGATCTCGGGGAATCGGCTGTAGACCCAGCGTGTGATCTCGTCGTCGCCGTTGGTGATCTTCACGATCGCCACGCTGCTGGTGCTGTCTTCGTAGCCCGCGGTGATGATCGGGAACGGCGGCTCGGGCAGCAACTGCTCGACCTCGAACCCAAGCCCACCCCATTCGAAGGTCTGCCCCTCACCCACCGGAATCACCGTGGGCGTCGCTTCGCCCGGCATCGTGATGGCCAACGCATGCCGAGCCGCCGACGGCGCAGGGGCCGTGAGTTCACGCCAGGAATGTCCATCCAATTGACGGCGATACTCGAGCGTGAGGAACGGGAGCTGCGACACCCGCAATCGCGGTCGATCGGGCACGAAATAGAAGCGGAACAACGGTCGGTCGCTGCGAACCAACTCTCCCTGGGGCGTCACGTCGCTGAAGAACTCGACGAAGTGCACGGGGTTGGCCGTCCCGCCGGCGGGCGCCGGCGCGGGCGTCCAGTCCGTTCGTTGCTCGGCGTACGGGGCATAACCCACGATGCGCAAACCAACATCGGGATCACTCACGCCGGTCTGCGTGGGCGGCACGGCAACGTCCAACTCGCGACCAGTTTCCTCGAGCGGTCGCAGGACCTCGGCGGTCTCCAGGGCGCTGTCTTCCAGCCCCGCGGCAAGGGCGTAGGCGTTGTACCGCGGCACGCCGCTGAGCAGGCGCTGGTCCCACCCGCGGCCCTGGCTGATCCACAATGCGACCTCGCCGCGGTCGTAGAAGCCCGCCTGCGGGGGACCATCGGTGGGCAGGCCGTCGGCGCCCGTCGGCCCGGCCAGCAACAGCACGTCGCCCTCGAGCTTCATCGCGCCGTAGTAGATGCTGCCCAGGCCTAGCAGGATGATGCCCGTGTGGACCGTCAGCACGCCCAGGTTGGGCAGGTTGAACGCGATCCGCCGGACCGTGCTCACGATCATCGTCATCACGAACAGCACGAGCACGACGCGCAGCGGCCACCACGAGTAGAACTCCAACTCGGTCATCTCGAACGCCGGAAGCCGGCGCACCGTGACGTCCGCGTAGCGATCCGCGACCGACCCGAGCACGCGGAAGCCCTCACCCGTCGCCGGTTCGTATCGCAGGTGGGGCCAGACCAGTTGATGCCATCCGACGATCGCCAGCCCCGCGCCAACGAGCAGCGCCAGCAGAACGAACGAGAACCGCCAGCCACGCTCGCTGCCGCGCGTTGCCAAGCCCGTCGCCGCCGCCGTCGGGCCGGCGACGAGCGCGATCGCCGCGACCAGCGTGAGCCCATAGACGCCCCATGTCAGTCCGTCGATCAACAGGCCCACCGGCAGGCTCGCCAGCGCGCCGTACAACGCAACCACCACGAGCAGCCCCACGCCAAAGAGCACGCTGCTGAACAGCCGCAGCACCCAACGAACGGGCAACAACGGCCCGGTCAGGTGCGCATCATCCCACTGCTTGACCTGCTGCCACTTCCGGCTCATGGAGTCTCCAAGGGCTCCGGCAATGGTAGGGAAGCGGCCCGGTGTTCGTTCCTGCACGACCGGAAAAACTCCACTCGCACAGGAACGCTTACGCCAGCGCCACGCCGCCCCGGGAGGCCACCAACGCGCGTGCGGCATCTCCCCCATCCGACTCGACGCTGATCAGGCCGAGGACCTCGGCGCCAGCCTTGAAGACCTGCTCGGGCAGGCCAAGCGCGACCGGAGCATGACGGTAGAGCATGGCGGCCAGCACCTCGGGCGCCACGCCGTCGCGCTCAAGCAGCAGCCTGGCCTCGTCCAGCACGCAGATTCCACGCCCTTCGATGCTCTCGGCAGGCAGGTTGATGATCGAATCGGTCCCAAGGGCCACGGGCACGCCCGCCGCCAGGAGGTCGCGATAGCGATGCGGCCCGAATGCCTCGGGCGCGCCGAAGTAGGTCGACGCCCGCGGGCAGTACGCCACACGCGCCCCGCTCTCGGCCAGGAGCGCCACGTCGGCGTCGTTGAGATCGTTCAGGTGCACCGCCAGCACGCCGTCCAGCACGCTCCGCAGGTGGGCCACCGGGCTGAGGCCCTGCCCGAAGCTGGCCGCGACGTCGCTCGACCAGAGCCCCAGCCCATCGAGCATCGCCGCGATGGGGCCCACGCCGCGGGCGATCAGTTCCCGCTCGGCCATGCTCTCGGCCAGGTGCGTGCAGATCGGCGCCCCGGTCGCCCCGGCTCGCTCGTATGCCCCCAGCGACGCCGAGTAGGGTGCATGGGGCTCCAGGCCCAGACACATGCTCGTCGGCGTGCAGGCGTTCATCTGTTCCAGGGCGCGGTCGAGCCCCGGCGAGCCGTCGGGCGAGAGCGCGAAGAACTCCAGGAACGAGACGCCCGACAAACCCGCCGAATCGAGCGCCCGAGCGGGCGCCAGCGAGGGAGCGCCGCCCACCGAGCCGGCGATGTCCCCCACCGCCACCGAGCCGCCCCTGAGCAGCAGGTCGATCCCGGCGCGCACGCTGGCGGCGATGTCGGCCTCGTGCGTGTGGCGGCCGCGGCGGACCATGTCGATCCACGACGCGAAGCCGCCCTCACCCATGGGCTGAGGGCCGATGTGGGTCAGGTCCAGGTGGGCGTGGGCGTTGACCAGGGCGGGCGCGACGACGCGGTCGGGCCAATCGACCGGCTCGGCGGCGGCAAAAGCGGGATGGGTCCGGACCTCCTCCTGCGTGCCGATTGCCAGCACGCGGCGGGCGTAGCGGCCTGTCGCTTGCACGAGCAGGCTGTCGCTTGCGCGCACCGTGCCGCGGGCGTCGGCAATTCCTGCGCATCGCACCGAGAAAACCCGGCCCGGCGCGTCGGGCGCGGCATATCGTGAGGCCGCGGACCGGGCATCATCGGCGGAGGCCGGCGGATGCCGGTGCGTCTGACGGCTTGTGTGATGGGGTTCGTGCACGCACTCCGATACTACCAGAGGCGTCGCACGCCCAACGACCACGTTCGCCCAGGAAGGACCGGGCCAATGACCGGGCCAATGACCGGACCAGCACGGAGGATCCAGATGACCGGCAGCTTGAAGAAGACCACCCGTCCGCTCGCCCTGCTCACGATGGGCGGCATCGCCCTGTCCACCCTGGGCGGCTGCGTCAGCCAGAGCCGCTTCGACGCGGCCGAGCGCGACAACCGCATGCTCCGCGACCAGCTCGCCCAGCTCGAGCAGCAGAGCGGCAGCTACGACGGCCAGCTCGAGAACGAGCGCCGCCTGCGTCAGCAGGCCGAGGCCGCCGCCAGCCAGGCCAACCAGGCCCTGGCGGGCGCCCAGGACGACCTCGCCCGCATGGAGGACCAGCTCCTGCGCCTGGGCGAGCAGGTCGACAACGTCGCCCTGATGACCCTGGACCGCCGCACCGACCAGGCCCTGCGCGAGCTGGCCCGCAAGTACGCCGGCCGCATCGTCTACGACCCCGACCGCGGCATGCTCCGCTTCAGCAGCGACCTGACCTTCGCCAGCGGCAGCGACGCCGTGACGGCCGAGGGCCGCCAGAGCCTCCAGGACCTGGCCACCATCCTCAAGGCCCCCGAGGCCCGCGGTTACGAGCTGGAGATCGTCGGCCACACCGACAGCCAGCCCATCAGCAGCGGCACCGCCACGCGGCACCCCAGCAACATGCACCTGGCCGCCCACCGGGCCATCTCGGTGCGGCGCGAGCTGGTGACCATGGGCCTGCCCGCCAGCCAGATCCAGGCCAGCGGCTGGGGCGAGCACCGCCCGCTGGTGCCCAACACCTCCAGCGGCAACACGCCCCAGAACCGCCGCGTGGAGATCTTCATCCGCCCCAGCACCGGCGGCATGCAGGTCGACTTCGCGACCGTCCCCGGCAGCGTCGACGCCCCCATCGACGACGCCCGCGGCACCAGCGGCCGCGGCCCGATCGATAAGTAAGCCGTCGCCGAACCGATCAGCCAGCCGATCGCCACGCCCGGGCACCCGCCCGGGCTTTTTCGTGCGCCGGGCGTAGACTCGCCGGACCACCCCTCGGAGGCCCTGCCCATGACCACCCCCCTGCCCGTCCACACCGACGACCGCGGCCAGCCCGTCCTCATCGTCGAGCTCACGCAAGATTCCCCCGTCGTCGTGCTCGACAAGCCGCTGCTCGAGGCCCTGGACGCCACCCTGGCCAGTCTCGACCTGGACGGCGTCGCCGGCGTGGTCCTGGCCAGCGCGTCGGAGAAGGTCTTCGTCGCCGGGGCCGACCTCAAGGCCGTGCGGGACCTCTCGGACGCCGACCTGATGGCGTACCTGGAGTTCGGGGCGTCCGTCTTCGCCCGCCTGCACCAGATGCCCCTGTGGACGGCCGCGGCCATTAACGGCGCCGCCCTCGGCGGCGGGCTCGAACTGGCCATGCACTGCGACGGGCTCATCGGGGCCCCGGGCGGCAAGCCCTACCCCGTGGGCCTGCCCGAGGCCGGCCTTGGCATCTGCCCGGGCTGGGGCGGCACGAACCTGCTGCCCGCCCGCATGACGCCGGCCGTCGCCATCGAGAAGACCGCCGCCGGCGCCCCCTTGCCCTACCCCGACGCCGCCGACGCCGGCCTCTTCGACCTGATCGCCCAGGAGGCCGCCGGCCTGCGACAGCTCGCCGCCGACTGGATCCGCGGCCAGGGCCCGGCCCCCACCCGCGACGGCGCGCCCCTGAAGTGGATCGGCCGCAACCCCGAGCCCGTGCGCGAGGCGCTCCAGGCCGTCGAGGATTCCCTGCCCGACACCGGCGCCGCCCGCGCCGTGGCCGAGGCGGTCGCCGTGGGCCTGGGCACGCCCCAGGGCGAGATCACCGAGCCCTTCGGCCAGACCGGCGGCGGCTGGCCCGCCGCGCTGAAGTGCGAACGCCAGCACCTGGTGCGCCTGCGCCACGAGCCGGCGGGGCGCGAGGCCATCGAGAAGTTCTTCAATAAGAGCAAGTAGACCGGCGGGCGGGGAGCGCAGGGCGCGGCCGGTGCGAGCCGGGGGCCCTCACGCCGACCGGCATCGCATCTCGACGCCCATCGGCAGGCCCGCCGGGGCGCTCCAGGCGCTGGCGGCCCCCGGGCGGACGGCCCGCACGCGGTACCAGATCGTCGCCACGCCGCGGGGCGTCGCCTCGTCGACGAAGGGCCGCTCCAGCGTCACGCCCGCGCGCTCCCACGGGCCGGTGCGCCGCCGGCCATGGGGGCCGACGTCCTCCACCTGGCGCTCGATCTCGAAGGCCGCCCCGCCCCGGCGGCTGGCCGCGAAGCCAACGACCGCCCGTCCCTGCGTGTCGAGCGAGACCGTCAGCTGGCTGGGCACGGCCGGGGTGGGCGTGGTCTTCTTGGGCCCGGGCTTCTCGGGCGGGTCGATGCGGCCGGCGGCGTAGACGCCCGCGGGGTCCTCGCTCGCGCTGGCGGTGAAGCGGATGCGGCGGACGGCCTTGCGGGCCACCGCCTCGGCCCTTTCGCCCAGGGCGTCGAAGCGGGCGGTGGCGGCGATGGCCTTCTCGCGGGCCAGCTCGGCCTGCCGGAGCGCCTCGCGGGCGGCCTGGTAGGCGGCGGTGATCTCGGCCAGGTCCTCATCGGAAAAGTGCAGCAGCCCGGCGTGCTGGGCCCACGGCCCCAGCCGGGATCCCAGGAACTCGACGGTGCGTCGCTTGCTGCTGGTGATGGTCTTGGCCATGGACGGGCTCCGCTGGCTGGCCCGGCCGCCGCGTGGGGCGGGCCGGCGGGGGGATGCGAGCGGGCCATCGGACGCTCCGATGGCCCCCTGATGTTCTTCGGGCATGCGGACGGGCCACTTGAGACCAATCCCCGAGATTTCCGGACCGATCCCGCGGGCCGCCGGACCGATCACAGGGCCCCCGAGATCGAGGACGAGCGGCCCGGGATCGATCTCGCAGGCCTCAGGACCGGTCCCCGAGGCCCCGGACGCCCGCCCGGGGCCCGCCAGCACGCCCGCCCGGGCCCCGGCGGCCCGCCGCGGGCCAACGATGCCGCGATGGCGCCGCCCGAGCATGCCGATGGCCAGCCGCTGGACCCCGCCGCGGCGCGGTTGGGCCCCGACGCCGAGCCGCTGGGCGCGGGGGTGCTGTGCTATCAATGCACGTACGACCTGGCCGGACTCGACGCCGGGGGCGTATGCCCCGAGTGCGGGCTGGCGATCGCGGCGAGCTGGCCGGCGTGGGACCTGCGGGCGTGCCATCGGGCGTACGTCGAGCGCGTTCGTGGCGAGCTCGGTGCGATCCGGCACGTCGCCGGGTGCTGGGGCATCCTGGCGCTGTCGGGGGCCATCGTGGCGTGGGCCCAGACGATGCCGGGTCCGTGGGGCATGGGCGAGCAGGTCGGCGCGGTGGGCGCGCTGGTGGTCTTCGGTTCGTCCATCGGCATGCTCGCGTCGTGCGCGGGCCTGGAGCGCCGGCTGCGACGCGACCCCAATCGGGCGGTGCTGCCGGGCGCGGCGACGCGCAAGGCCGTGCTCGTCGGCGCTGCGCTGCTGGGCGCGGGCACGCTGGCGGCGGTCCTGGTCGCCCCGCTGGCCTCGGTTGCATCGGAGGATCTCGGGCTGCTGTTCGCCATCGTTGGCGCGACGGCATGGTTGAGTGGTGGGCTGATCGTGCACGTGTACGTCCTGGCGTATGCGCTCCAGACCCTCGGTCGCGCGGGCGTCCGGGCGCGGCGGGCGATGCTCGAAGAGGCCCCGGGCGTGCTTCCGCTGGCGGGCCTAGCCCTCGTGCCATTCGCCGCGTTCAGCGTGGTGCACTGGGCGTGGGTGGTCGCGGCAACGCTGCTGGGCGTGGCGCTGGCGGCCGGGGGCGTGGCCCTGCGTTGCGGGCGGGCTCAACGCGTGCTCGATGGATTGATCGCAAAGCCCGCGTGAGCGCCCGTGCTATTTCCGGATCAGGCGGCGCTCTGCATCCACCCACTGCGCTCGCACGGCGTCGTGCTCGGACGCCCGGCCGCACTCGGGGCAGGTTCCGGTGGCGTCGAGGTTGCGCAGGTCGTAGAGGCAGTCGGGGCAGAGCAGGTGGTCGTGGGCGGCGGCGCGGCGGAGGGCGCGTTTCGCCGAGCGATGGCACAGGTAGACGCACGCGAGGCAGAGCCAGACGATCGGGAACAGCAGGCCGTTGGGAATCAGGTCGTTCAGGCCAAAGCCGTCGAGCGCGATGAAGCTCACCGGGACGAGGATGACACCCAGCGCGAGCCCCATGGCCAATCGCATGGGCCTGCGAACCGCCGATGGCAGCTCGGAATCAATACTGAGTCGTCGCGCTTCCCTCTGGAGCCAGGCGTGCAGGCGTGGGGGAGGCGTGGCGGGCATGGGCAAGCGTAGTGCGACCGGGCGGCCATTCATCCCGCTCGCGCGGGGGGCTCGCTTGGTCGCACCTCCGCGCCCTTCGCATCCTTCGCGTGCGACCCGCGCCGGGCCGCGTGCGCCAACGATCACCCGATGGCCGACCATGACCGCCAGGCCGAAGCGACCATCCCCGCCGGCGTCGCCTGCGCGGGGTGCGGCTATGAGCTGGCCGGGCTGCCGCGCGGGGGCGTGTGCCCCGAGTGCGGGCTCGATGTCCCCGCGAGCTGGCCCGTGTGGGACCTGCGCCGGTGCGCGCGGCCGTACGTCGAGCACGTGCAGGACGAGCTTCGCATGCTCAACTGGGCGACCATGGCCGCCTGGGTCGTGCTGGCCTCGGCCGCCGTGGGCGGGCTTGGCGCGGCCCTGGAGCCCCACGGCGGCGCGGTGGCGGCCACGGCGATGTTCCTGGGGCTGCTGGCGATCGCCGGGCTCGTGCCGCTGCCGTTGTTCGTGCTCTATGCCTGGCAGGCGCTGCGCCGCCACCCAAACGACGCCCGCAGCCCCGGGGCCGCCCTGCGCCGCCGCCTGCGCTGGGGGGCGGGCATCGGGATGGCGGGGCTGGTCATGGCGCTGCTGTTCATCGCCGCGGGGTTCCTGACCGGCCAGAGCCTGGGGCCGGCGTACGGCGCCACGACGGCGATCCTGGCCGTGGGCGGGCTGGGCTGGGCGTCCATCGAGGCGATGGCCTACGCCGGGGCCATCCTGGGGCGGGCGGGCATGCCGGGCGTGGGCCGCGGGCTGTTGCCCGGCTGGGGCTTCGCCCTGGCCGTGCTGGCGGTGGTGGCGGCGGGGAGCATGTTCGTCGATCTGGGGCGGCCGCTGGCCCTGGTCGCCTGCTCGGCGGCCCTGCTGGGCCCGGCGACGGCCCTGGCCGTTCGGCTGGCGCGGGCGCGGGCGGTCGTGGACGCCCTGCTGGGCCGCATGACCGGTCCGGACCCGGCGTGAGGCCGCGGGTGCGTGCTTTCCCCCACCATCCGGTGGCCTTCCGAAACCAGACCGCGGACGCTCGCCCGGGGTGGGTTTTGCCTCAATAATGCGGTTCAGACACGCACGCACCGCTGCGGGCAGCAGGCGTTGGGTCCGGTAGGCCCGATGGCCGACGGCATCCGTCCGGATGCCCGCCAGGGCGTGCCCGGCGCCGCGACCAAGGAGCTCGACACGATGGCCGACCTGAAGAACATGAAGGGCGTTTCCGAGGCCGACCGCAAGCTGCTCGAGGAGGCCGAGGAGCTGCTGGGCGCCGAGCCCGAGTCGATGGGCTTTGCCAAGAACCTCTTCTGGGGCCGCTTCCGCGAAGACCTCATGCTGCCCTACCCCCAGCCGTCGGACGAGGCGAGGAAGGCGTGCGACGCGCTGGTCGAGAAGCTCGAGCACTACCTGCGCACCGAGCACCCCAGCATCCAGATCGACCAGGAGCAGGAGATCCCCCGCTGGGTGATCGACAAGCTCTTTGACCTGGGCGTCCTGGGCATGACCATCCCCAAGGAGTATGGCGGGCTGGGCATGGGCATCACGGCGTACAACCGCGTGCTGGAGACCATCGGCAAGTACTGCGGCAGCACGGCCGTGCTCGTGAGCGCCCACCAGTCGATCGGCTGCAAGGCGGTCATGCTGTTCGGCACCGAGGAGCAGAAGGCCAAGTGGCTGCCCAAGCTGGCCAAGGAGTGGGTCAGCGCGTTCTGCCTGAGCGAGCCCAATGTTGGTTGTGATGCGGGCGGCCAGGAGACCCGCTGCGAGGTCTCCGAGGACGGCGAGTACTACATCTTGAACGGCGAGAAGAAGTGGGCCACCAGCGGCGCGATCGCCGGCCTGTTCACCGTCATGTGCAAGCAGAACATCGACGGCAAGGACAAGGTGACGGCGCTCGTCTGCCACCCGGACATGCCGGGCGTGGACATCTACCAGAAGAACCGCAGCAAGTGCGGCATCCGTGGCACGTGGCAGGCCCGCATCCGCTTCAAGGACGTCAAGGTGCCCAAGGCCCACCTGCTCCATAAGGAGGGCCGCGGCCTGAACGTGGCGCTGACCTGCCTGAACTACGGGCGTTGCACGCTCAGCGCCGGCATGCTGGGCGGCGCGAAGCGCGCGATGGACCAGGCCATCCGCTGGAGCCAGACGCGCTACCAGTTCAAGGCGCCGCTGGCCGACAAGGATCTGGTCAAGCAGCGCATCGCCCACATGGCGGCGCTGACATACGCGATGGACTCGGTGCTCTACATGACCACCGGCATGCTCGACCGCCACGATGAAGACATCATGGTCGAGACGGCCATCTGCAAGGTCTTCTGCTCGGAGATGGGCTGGCGCGCGGTCAACGACGCCGTCCAGATCATGGGCGGCGAAAGCTACATGACCGAGAACGAGGTCGAGCGCATCTTCCGCGACAGCCGCATCAACATCATCGTCGAAGGCTCCAACGACCTGATGTGGTCGTTCATCTTCGGCTACGGCGGCAAGCAGCTCGGCGAGGCCATGCTGGGCGTCAAGCTCAAGGTCGACTGGGACAAGGACGAGAGCTTCGGCCAGAACCTGTCTCGCATCATCCCCAACCTGCTGCAGCCCAAGACCCTCAAGGCCGCCGTGCCGCTGGGGGCGCAGGTCTTCCTTGGCATCCGGCCAAAGGCCCCGAGCATCACCAAGGTGCACGCGAGCCTGAGGCCCCAGGCCGATCGGCTGGCCAAGCTCATCCGCGAGCACAGCCACCAGTTCAAGATCACCTCGAAGCGCTACGACGCCGAACTCGTCAGCCGCCAGGTGCCCCAGGCGCGGCTTGCCCTCAACGCGATCTACCTGCACGCCTTCGGCTGCACGCTCAGCCGCCTTGACAAGGACATCCGCGATGGGCTGACCGGCCCGGAGATGGAGCGCAACAAGGCCGCGGCGATGCACTTCTTCGATCTGGCCGAGACGTGGATCCAGGCCAACTGGCGCGAGCTGTACGAGAACGCGGACGACACGCTGTTCAAGGCGGCCGACGCGGCGCTGGCCCACAACGCCACGCTGCCCACCGAGCGGTTCATCATCCCCGAACGCACGCCGACCGATCAGAAGGGCGAGGGCCGCAGCGTCAACCAGGACGCCATCAAGCAGTTCCCCGGCGACAACGCCGCGCAGAAGATCGGGCTGGAGGCCCACGCCGGCGCGGCGACCTAAACTCTGTCGTTCGACGCATCTCCGGCGGAGCACGAACCGTGCCGCCGACCCGATCCCGGGCCGACGGCTATGGTGCGCCCGGCCCATCGTCCGTATTGACCGCCCCACCTGCGAGAGGGAGGCCCCATGCCCCGCAAGGTCGCCTACAAGACCCAGATCGAGCACCTGCAGATCCTCGACGAGAACGGCAAGCTCGACGCCAAGCTCGCCAAGGAGCAGGGCAAGCACCTGCTCAGCGACGAGCAGGTCCAGCAGTCCTACGAGCACATGACCATCTGCCGCCAGTACGACGAGGTGGCCTTCAAGCTGCAACGCTCCGGCCGCATGGGCACGTTCCCCCAGAACAAGGGCCAGGAGGCCGTCGCCATCGGCAGCGCCCTGGCCGCCCGCAAGGGCCAGGATTGGCTGGTCTCGGCCTACCGCGAGAACGCAGCGCTCTTCATGCATGGGCTGCCCATGCACTACGTGTTGACCTATTGGATGGGCGACGAGCGGGGCAGCAAGATTCCCGAGGGCGTGAAGATCACCCCGCTGAGCGTGCCCATCGGCACCCACATGCTGCACGCCACGGGCATCGCCTGGGCCGCCAAGATCCGCAAGGAAGACAGCGTCGCGCTGACCTACTTCGGCGACGGCGCGACGAGCGAGGGCGACTTCCACGAGGCGGCCAACTTCGCGGGCGTCCTGAAGGTCCCGTGCATCTTCATCTGCCAGAACAACTCGTGGGCCATCAGCGTGCCTCGCGAGAAGCAGACGGCCTCGGAGACCTTTGCCCAGAAGGCGCTGGCCTACGGCATGCCGACGATCCAGGTCGACGGCAACGACCTGTTCGCCATGTATGCCGCCACGCGCCAGGCCCACGAGCGGGCCCGCAAGGGCGAGGGGCCGTCGTTCATCGAAGCCGTCACGTATCGCCTGGCCGACCACACCACCGCCGACGATGCATCGAGGTACCGCGACCCCAAGGACCTGGACGCGTGGAAGGCCAAGGACCCACTGATTCGCCTGCGCAAATATCTCGAGAGCAAGGACCTGTGGACCGACGAGCAGCAGGAGGCGCTCGAGGCCAAGGCCAAGGCCATCGTGCAGGAGGTGGTCAAGACCGCCGAGGAGATGCCCAAGCCCGACATCACCGACATCTTCGACTACACGTTCGAGGAACTCCCCGAGAGCCTGCGCGTGCAGCGTGACACGATGCGGACCACTTCGCTGGGCCAGGACCCCGAGCAGGCCGGGCTTGGCGCTCGCGCGGCGCACTAAGAGACGACGAAGGAACTATCGACCATGGCTGAACTCAACCTCGTCCAGGCCATCAACCTCGCCCTCGCCCAGGAGATGGAGCGCGACGATCGCGTCATGATCTTGGGCGAAGACGTCGGCCTCAACGGCGGCGTCTTCCGCGTGACCGACGGCCTGCAGAAGCGCTTCGGGGAGGACCGCGTCGTCGACACGCCGCTGGCCGAATCGGGCATCCTCGGAACCTCGATCGGCCTTGCCATCAACGGCATGCGGCCCGTTCCCGAGATCCAGTTCGAGGGCTTCCTCGGGCCGGCGTACGACCAGATCGTGCACCACGCCGGGCGCATGCGCACGCGGACGCGTGGCGCCGTGACGGTGCCCATGACCGTGCGCGTGCCGGTTGGCGGCGGCATCCACGCGCCCGAGCTGCACAGCGACAGCCCCGAGGCGATCTACAGCCACCACGTGGGTCTCAAGGTCGTCATGCCCAGCACGCCGTACGACGCCAAGGGCCTGCTGCTGGCGGCCATCCGCGACCCCGACCCGGTGATGTTCTTCGAGCCCAAGCGCGTGTACCGCAGCTACAAGGAAGAGGTCCCCGAGGACGACTACACCGTCGAGATCGGCAAGGCCAAGATCGTCAGCGAGGGCGACGACGTCACGGTCATCACCTGGGGCGCGACTGTCTTCCAGGCATTGGCCGCCCTCGACGAACTGCCCGAGGACGTCAGCGTCGAACTCATCGACATGCGCACCATCTACCCGATGGACGAGGACACGATCGTCGAGAGCGTCATGAAGACCGGCCGCTGCGTCATCGCCCACGAGGCGGCGCGCACGGCGGGCATGGGCGCCGAGATCGCGACCATCCTGCAAGAGAAGTGCTTCCTGCACCTGGAAGCCCCCGTGCAGCGCGTGACCGGCTTCGATACCGTCATGCCGTATTACAAGCTCGAGAACCACTACCTGCCCGAGGCCCCGCGCATCAAGGAAGCCATCGAGCAGGTGCTGGCCTACTAGGCTCACTCGACCGCCCGCCCCGTCCAACAACACGCCCCGCTCGCCGAACCGTCCGCAGACCAACCGAGGATTCCCATGGCCGGCAAAGTCTCTTCCGATCCCAACGTCTTCCTCCTCCCGGACATCGGCGAGGGCCTGCAAGAGGCCGAGGTCATCAAGTGGCTGGTCAAGGAGGGCGACACCGTCGAAGAGCAGCAGAGCCTGGCCGAGGTGGAGACCGACAAGGCCCTCACCGAGATCCCCAGTCCCCGCGCCGGCACCATCAAGACGCTGCACGGCAAGGATGGCGACGTCATGAAGGTGGGCGAGCCCTTCGTCAGCTTCGAGGGCGGGGCCGCGAGCAACGGCGCGGCGCCCGGCAGCCAGACCGGTAGCCAGGACAGCGGCCAGTCCAGCAAGAAGCCCAGCCGCACCGAGCGCGCCGCGGCGGCGCCCGACACGCCCGACGCCCCCGACTCGGCCGCCGCGCGCGAGGACGCGGGCACGGTGGTCGGCAAGATGTCCGGCGACATGCCCGGCATGACGCGCCAGGAGGGCAAGGCGCTCGCCACGCCGGTGGTGCGTCGCAGGGCCCGCGAGATGGGCATCGACATCAACCAGGTGCCCGGCTCGGGCATGGGCGGCCGCGTGCTGGAGAAGGACCTCAAGAAGTTCGCCGAGTCGGGCGGGGCCGCCGGCGGCGCGCCGCAGAAGCCCGCCAGCCAGCCCCGCCAGGGCGGCACGCAGGACGCGGGCACCACGCGCAAGCCCATGCCGCGCCCGCAGGCGCAACCGCAGCAGCAGTTCCAGCAGCCGCAATACCAGCAGGCCCAATACCAGCCCCAGTACCAGCAGCAGTACCAGCAGCAGATGGGCTACGGCATGCCCCAGCAGATGGGGATGCCATACGGCATGCCCATGATGATGATGCCCGTGCCCATGATGATGCCCTGGGGCATGCCCGGCATGATGGGCGGCATGGGCGGCTCCGGCGGGGTCCCCATGGCCCCCGGCTACGTGCCCGCCAGCCACCGGCCCATTCCCGACCCCGCCCAGCAGAGCAAGGCCGGTTCGGGCGACGCGTCGACGGCCTTCCGCGGCGTGCGGCGCACGATCGCCAGCAAGCTGCGCGAGAGCGTCGACACCGCCGTGCACTTCACGGTGATGGACGAGGCGGACGTCACCGACCTGGATGCCCTCCGCCGCCAGTTCGCCGAGGCGGGGACCTCTGGGTCAAAGAAGCTCAGCTTCCTGCCCTTCGTCGCCGCGGCGGTGTGCCGGGCCATCGCGCCGCGCGCGGGCGGCCGCTTCGGGGCGCTCAACGCTCGGGTTGAGGGCCAGCAGGACAATCAGGAGATCGTCGAGCACCACGCCGTGCACCTGGGCATCGCAACGGACACCGACGCGGGGCTCATGGTCCCCGTCATCCGCGATGCCGATGCGCTCGACGTTTCCAGCATGTCGGATGCGATCGCCAACGCCGCCAACGGCGCCCGCCAGCGCACCGCCGCGCGTGAGGATCTCTCGGGCAGCACGTTCACCATCTCCAACGTCGGCAGCCACGCGGGCATGTTCGCCACGCCGGTGATTAATGCGCCCGAGGTCGGCATCCTCGCCGTCGGCAAGGTCTACGACGCCGTGGTCGTGCGTGATGGCCAGGCGGTCGTTGGCAAGAAGATGCCCCTGAGCCTGGCCTGCGACCACAGGGTCGTCGACGGCGCGACGGCGGCGCTGTGCCTGGCCGAGATCGTCAAGTTGCTCCAGGAGCCCGGCGAGCTCCGCTGACGCCGATCGCGACGCTCACGCCCCCGCCCGCGCCAGCCCGCACTCGGGGCACGCGTCGACGCCCTCGCCCAGCTCGTACCCGCAGGCGAGGCACAACCCACGCCCCGCGCGGCGGCGGATGCGGCGGGCGCGCAGCAGGCACGTGAGAACGAGCACGAGCAGGGCGAAGAAGAGCGCGTTGGCGCCAAGCCCAAGCCAGATCGGGCGCAGCGGCAGGCGGACGAACTGGCCGCGCACCGTGATGAGCGCGAGCCGCTCGCGCCGCAGCCCGGTGGCCGGCTCGATGACCTCGCGGCCCGCCGCGGCGGCCGTCGGCCATCCGGCCGAGAAGTGGTACACCGATCCTTCCCGGCCGGCAAGGCCCGTGCGCGCGAACGGCGGGCGCGGGTCCTCGCGCGGCTCGATCCATCGCGAGCGCGAGTCCTCCCACGCGGGATTGAGCGGCGTGGGGACGAGTTCGGAGCCGGTCATCGTCCAGCCGATCCACTCGTAGCGTGCGATGAACACGACGTGGTCGCGCCGGTCGATCTCGCCCTGCCAATCGGGCGGCGGCCAGCCCGACTGCCACGCCTGGTGCACGCGCCCGGCGACCGCCCCCACCGGCACGCTGACCACCGCCAGCACCACCCCAACCACCAGCGACACGATCACCAGCCGCCACGTGAGCACACGTGGCCTTCGCGGCGGCTTGGCTTCGCGGCGGGGGCGCATGGGGGACGGTAGCGGGCCGGGCCGTGGCGGGGTGTGGCCGATGAGCACGCGGCGGGCTCGTCAGGACGCCGCCCGCGCCAGCCCGCACTCGGGGCACGCGTCGACGCCCTCGCCCAGCTCGTACCCGCACGCCAGGCACAGGCCACGCCGCGCGCGGCGGCGGAGCTTGGGCCCGCGCCACAGCACAACGGGCATCAGCACAAAGAGCGCATAGAAGATCGCATTGCCCAGCAGGCCGGGCCAGATTGGCAGGAGTGGGACAATCCACCTGCGGCCGAGCGCGGAGAAACGCCACACACCAGACTCCACCGGTTGGCGCGCGAGGGGGTTCGCAAGCGGACCGTCCATCGGCTTAAACGCAAGCGCCCGAGCACACCTGAGCGGCCAGCCGGCGCGAAGCGAGTGAACGCCACCGTCCGCTTCATCAAGATACGCTCGCGCGAACCACGGCCGAGGATCCACGCCCGCGGGGACCGGATTGGGGGACGTTCCTCGATCGTACGAAGGCCGTGCCCTTGAGGTCTCCACGCTCCCGTAGATCGTCATGTCTGTCGTGGCGTGGTGCGTCCGGTCCACGGTCATCACACGCCCATCGAACAACAGGACCTCGATGGGTTCGTGGCGATAGGCATTCTTCCAGACCACATGGTTCGCGATCAGCCCCACCGGCACGCTCCCCACCGCCAGTACACCCCCAACGACGAGCGACACAATAACGAGCCGCCACGTGAGCACGCGTGGTCGTCGCGGCGGCTTCGCTTCGCGGCGGGGGCGCATGGGGGACGGTAGCGGGCGCAGGAAGGCCGTCCATGGGCGCAGGAAGGGCTCCGAGGCGCGCCGGAAGAGCGTCCATGGGCGCAGGGAGGGCTCCGACGCGCGCCGGAAGAGCATCCATGGGCGCAGGAGCTCTTCCGGCGCATGGGTATCGGACGCCCCGGGCACGCCGGCGGCCGGCCGATCCCACTGCTTCGGGGCGCCGTTTCGCGGCGTGCACGGTTGATCCCGCGGCGTCGGCCCCCCCACCGCCGAAAAAATTCGGCGCGCAACTGATTGCTGCGCAGCGACTTGCAAAACACTTTCGTGGTCCGGCCATCTCGGACCAAAGTCGCCCCTCCAGACCGTCGATCAACTTTTCGGCCCCGGGCGTGTGACCCGCGGCCACCGAGTCTCGTGGGCGTCGGCCGGGTTGGTCGGGCCCAAAGCGTCCAAGACAGGAGATACGTCATGGGCAAGAACATGCCCGCCGAGCGCGGGCAAGCATTGGATTGGATCAACGCGCGACTGGAACCTTGGGAGGAAAACGCCGCCGCGATCGGGCTCGAATTAACCGACCCGGCCGCGCTGGTCGCCCTCGCGGGGGCTGCTGATGAAGCGAGGGTGGCCGCGGATGCGGCGCGCAGCGCTTCGAAAGCGGCGACCCAGAACTGGTACGACAAGGCCGACCAGGCCATGGACTTCGCGCGGGATCTGATCCTCAAGATCAAGACCAAGGCGGCCGTCGACGACGACCCCCAGGTCTACGTCCTCGCCCAGGTGAGCCCCAAGGCGAGCCCCGGCGAGACGCCACCCCCCGACGTCCCCAGCGACATCAAGGCCGAGCTGCTCGACCAGGGGCGCGTGCGCCTGACCTGGAAGGGCAAGGGGCCGCGGGGGACCTTCTACATCGTCAAGCGCCGGCTGCTCAACGAGAACGCCTTCACGGTCATCGCGACCGTCACCGACAAGGTGTTCACGGACGAGAGCCTGCCCTTTGGCATCGACAAGGCCGTCTACGCCATCGACGCCCAGCAGACCGACAAGCTGGTCTACGGCCCCGAGAAGAACGTCCAATTGGGCGTGGGCAACGGGAGCCAGTCGGGGGAGCAGGCGGCCTAAGTCGCGAGCGCTTCGCACGAACCCCATCGCCCCGCCGCGGCGCCCGTTCGGGCCGCGGCGGTTGGCGTGCGCCCGCGTCGCGGCGCCTCAGCCCGCCTGCGCCAGCGCGTCGTCGAGGGTCCGGCGGATCTCCTCGACGCTCGCGCCCCCGCCGGCGATCCGGCCCAGGACCTCGCCCGAATCGGCGTCCAGCAGGTAGACCACGCCGGTGGCCCCGCCGTTGGTCTCGGCCAGGCTCGCCAGGCCCGCGCCCTGGAGCGTCTGCGTGGCGCTCGGGTCGCGCCGGTCGGTGTAGTCGGCCTCGATCACGCGGACGCGGCCGGCGGGCAGGGCGGCCAGGGCCTCCTCGAACTTCGGCTCGAGTTGCCTGCACGGGCCGCACCAGTCCGCCCGCATGACAACGGCGACCACCTCGGCCCCGTCGGCGGCGCTCGCCAGGCGCTGGGCGTCGGCGGGGGTCATGGCGGCGGTGTCGCCCGGGGCCGTGATGGCGCAGGCGGTGAGCGCGAGCGAGGCGGCCAGCAGGCCGGTGGCGATGGCGGTGCGGATGGGGGTCGAAGTGGCGGGCTTGGGCATGGCGGGGTCTCCTGCGGGTGTGCGGAACGCGCCCCCGGCGGGGCGCCCGCCCCATGGCGAGGCCCCCGGCGGCGTCCAGCGGGGAGAGGACGGCGCGCCGGGGGTTTATTCCCGCCACCGGGCCATGCGCAGGCGGGCCGCCAGGCCCCGGCGCGGGGCCGGGGCGTCCGGCGGGCCGGACTCGTCCGGACCCCCGCCATCGCCGCCTTCCTCGCCGCCCTCGGCCCCGGCCGGTGCGCCCGCGCCCTGGGGCGCGTGGGCGCTGGCGAACGCCCGGGCGTAGGCCTCGCCCACCTCGGCCAGCGAGACCTGGCGCAGGTCGAGCGTGGCGACCGGCGAAGGGCCCGGCTCGGGCGGCCCCTCGTCGGGGTCGGCCGATACCGGCGCCGCCACGGCGATCGCCGGCCGGCGCACGACCACGAAGGGCAGCGCGACGGCGACGACCAGCAGCGGCGTGCCCGCCGGCCCGCCGGGGTGGGCCGGGCCGAACTCGTGCTGGGCCACCTCGGGCAGGACCGCGACGCCCTGCCGCTCGATCTGCCCGGTGCACTCGTCGACGCGGAAGGCCTCGCGGTGGACCACGAAGACCGCCACGAACTGGCCGGGCCGCACGTCCTCGGGCGCGAGCAGGCGCACGACGCCCTCGACGGCGTGGGCGGACGACACGGGGACCCGGGCGGGGACGGCGCGGGGACGCTGGTGCTCGGTCATGATGCACGCTCCCGCCACGCACGCGCTCGGCTCGAACGCGCACGCGGCATCGCAGAAAGTGAAACGGAACGAATCGGGATGAACGGGAAAGGGTGGGCCTCAGCCGTGGGCCAGGCGAAGAACCAGCGGACGCCAATCGAGGGCGCGCACGATGCCGCCCGGCCCGCTGGCCTTGGCGAATCGTGATGTGTAGAGCACCTGCATCGCACGGTTCCTTTCGGGCCCGCCCTGGGAAAAGACGGGGGAGAATGATCCCCAGCCGCGCGGGCGTGTCAACTATTCCCCATGGCGAAGGGTGATTTCATGATTCTGGGCCTGGCCGGCGGCGTGGGTAGCGGCAAGAGCGTCGTCGCGGCCATCCTGGGCGAGCTCGGCTTTATCGTCAGCGACTCGGACGCCGGCGCGCGGGCCGTGCTCGAGCGGCCCGAGGTGGTCAAGGAACTCGTCGAGGCGTTCGGCCAGGGCGTGCTGGACGAGCACGGGCGTCCGGATCGCCGGGCCATCGCCGACGCGGTCTTCGCCGACGAGGCGCGCCGGCGCACGCTCGAGGGCATCGTCCACCCCAGGCTGCACGAGGAGCGCGCGCGGCTGGTGGAAGCGGCCCGCAGGCGCGGCGCGGCGGGCGTGGTCATCGACGCCCCGCTGCTGTTCGAGGCCGGCGTGGACGCCGAGTGCGACGCGGTGATCTTCGTGGATACGCCCCGGGCCCTCAGGCTCAGGCGCGTGTCGGACGGTCGCGGCTGGAGCGAGGCCGAGCTGGCCCGCCGCGAGGCCGCCCAGATGCCCCTGGACGAAAAGCGGCGGCGGAGCGATCGGGTGGTGGTCAACGACGGCGACCTGGAGGCCCTCAGGGCCCGCGTGCGGGCGGCGTTCGAGGCGATCCGCAGCGGCGCGGGGCGGTCCTAAGCGACACCCCGGGCCGTTTGCCCGGGTCATCGTGGCCGGCTATGGTCTAGCCAGCCACGCGAGCCGTGGCGACCCTTTCCCCTGCCAATCCGGGCGAATCGTCGGGCACGCGTTGCGTCGCCCCGCCCCCCTCGTCAGTTGGCCGTCGTCAGGCCACCGATTGGCACGCCATCCTGGCTGGACGCCGGCATTCTGGCCGGCCGTGTCGCCGCTCGTGACGGCACCAGCCCTCCGCAAGCCCGGTTCCCATCCAACATCCTGCGAGGACGCCATGGCGAAGACCCCGCCAGCCGAAAAGCGTGAAGACCGCGACGAGAGCACCGCAACGGCGACCGCCGAGACCCGCGACCGCGATGGCGGCGGCGGCGGCGACCGGCCTCGATCGCGTTCCGGCGGCGGACGGCGCGACGGCAACAGCGAGGGCGGCGGACGCCGCAAGCGTCGCAAGCGCAAGGGCTCGGGCGGGCAGGGCAGCTTCGACCACGGCCTGCCCAGCGACGACGAACTGGAGCGCGAGGCGGCCGAGATCGAGAAGATCGCCGCCAAGGCCGACCCCAAGGCGCTCAAGGAAGCCCTGAGCATCAGCGACCTCCAGAAGATGGACCTGGACAAGTTGAAGAAGCTCGCCAAGAAGGACGGCCTGGAAGACTACGAGGGCCTGACCAAGCAGGACCTGATCTTCAAGCTGCTCAAGCTCCGCGCCGCCAGCCAGGGCCTGCTCGTCGGTGACGGCACGCTGGAGATCATGTCCGACGGCTTCGGCTTCCTCCGCTCCGCAGAGCAGAGCTACCTGCCCGGGCCCGACGACATCTACGTCAGCCCCAGCCAGATCCGCCGCTTCGGCCTGCGCAAGGGCATGGTCGTCCGCGGCCTGATCCGCCCGCCCAGGGAAAGTGAGCGTTACTTCGCCCTGCTGCGCGTCGACGAGGTCAACGGCCGCGATCCCTCGGCCGCCCACAAGCTCAAGCAGTACGAGGACCTGACGCCGCTGCACCCCGAGGAGCGGTTCAACCTGGAGACCGGGCCCGAGGTGGTCGAGACGCGCATCATGGACCTGGTGGCGCCCATCGGCAAGGGCCAGCGCGCCCTGATCGTCGCCCCGCCCCGCACGGGCAAGACGGTGCTGATGCAGAAGATCACCCAGGCCATCACCAAGAACCACCCGAAGGTGAAGATCATCGTGCTGCTCGTCGACGAGCGGCCCGAGGAGGTCACCGACTTCCGCCGCAACACCAGCGAAGACGTCGAGGTCGTCGCCAGCACCTTCGACGAGCCCGCCCATCGCCACGTGCAGGTGTGCGACATGGTCATCGAGAAGGCCAAGCGCATGGTCGAGTTCGGCGACGACGTCGTCATCCTGCTCGACTCGATCACCCGCATGGCCCGCGCGTACAACGCCGAGCAGCCCCACAGCGGCAAGATCATGTCGGGCGGCATCGACGCCAACGCCCTGCAACGCCCCAAGAAGTTCTTCGGCGCCGCCCGCGCGATCGAGGACGGCGGCAGCCTGACCATCATCGGCACCGCGCTGGTCGAGACCGGCTCCAAGATGGACGAGGTCATCTTCGAGGAGTTCAAGGGCACCGGCAACAGCGAGTTGCACCTGGACCGCAAGCTCGTCGAGAAGCGTGTGTGGCCCGCCATCGACGTCGGCTCCAGCGGCACGCGTCGCGAGGAACTGCTGCTCGACCCCAAGGAACTCGAGCTGACCTACAAGCTTCGCAAGGTCCTCAGCGACATGAACGTCGTCGAGGGCATGGAATTGATCCTGAACCGGCTCAAGAAGACGAAAACGAACGCGGAGTTCTTGATGACGATGCAGTTGGGGTAGGTCGAGCGACCCGAGGATTGTGGTAGAGCCATGTGGGATTGGACCGACGAACTGTCCGAGTCGTTCGTGCTTCGCAGCGTGAAGCACATGGTGGACGCCGAAGTTGGCGAAATCCACGCGCTCTTGCTCGGCACAGATCGATCCGACTGGCATGTTTCTCTGGACAACGAGACGGTCACGCTTCGGCTGTTCCGCCATTCCCATGATACCGCGACGCTGGCCGAATCTGACTGCTTTCAGATACAGGACATGACCGAGCGGGAACCGTGGGATCTCCTGATCGGACGAGAGTTGCGGTTTCGCTGGCGAATGCAGAACAGCATGGGTTACTTCGACGGTCTGTGCCTCTCGGACAGCTTTGCAGACACGCCTCGCGTTATGCTTTTGGCGACCGGCGGCATAGACCTGCTCGTGCCGACTCTGGTCTTGTCTCGGCAATGGACGCCCAGACCGGATGTCCTCGAACTCGACCAGGAGTGACAGACCGAGAGCAAGGACGTTTCGGATGGTCCCCTCGAAGCAGCACCATGCCCGAACCCAGCCCCCGCCACCCCGTACTCACCCCCAGGCGCCTGAGCACGGCGGCGTTGGCCCTCGTGGCCACGGCGTGGGCGGGGGTGCTGGTCGTCGCTGGGCTCTGGCTGGTGTTTAGCGCGGGGCCCAGATGGCCGATGTTCTCGGTACCGGCCGCCCTTGGAGGCTGGACGGCGGTGGCCATGGGGACCTTCGTGTTCATGTTCCTTGTGGCCGACAGGGTGTTCCCCAAGGCGAGCAGGACCTTGGGCTGGATCGTCGAGGTGGCGCTGGTATGCCTGTTCTGCATCGGCTTCGTGGCCACGGCCTGGACGCTCTGGTTCTGAGGCGGCCGGGGATCGATCGCCGCGGCACGCAGGTTGGAGGTGGTTCTTGACCCGTTCGTATCGGCTGGCAGTTGGTCTCATCCTCGCGTTCGCAGGGCTGTTCGCGGCCCGTGGGCTCGCGCAGCCCGTTCCCGAGCCGCTGGACGAGTACGCCGCCTTCGGGCTGGGTCGCATCGCCCTTCTCGACCTGCGCATGCAGGGCAGCCCCACGCCGGACGACTACCGCATCGCCATGCTGGCGCTGGACCTGTCCCGGACCTACGCCCCCGACGAGCCCATCCTGCTGCGTCGCCAGATCGAGGCGGCATGGTCGGCGGGCATGGACGATCGAGCCCTGGAACTGACCCGCGAACTCATCAAGCTCGACCCGGCCGACGAGGTCGCCTTGCTCCGCGTCATCGCCGCGGGCATCGAGAACATCCAGACGGTCGAAGAGCGCCTGTCGGCGTACGAACGGCTGTTGCGCGCCGAGAGCGTGTCGCCGGCGATTCGCAGCCGCCTTGCGCTGGATGCCGCACTCCTGGCGCGCGAGACGGGCGACGAGCGCCGGTTCGTCGATTTGCTGGCCACCGCGGCCGAACTCGACTCGACCAACAAGGAAGCAGCGGCTATTTCATTGGCCTACTACGACCAGGCCGGCGGCGGTTCGATCGGCCGCGTCGAGATGCTCGCCAACCTGCTGCTTGCCGACCCGGTCGATCCGCAGGTGCATGCGCAGCTGTCGGACCACCTGGCCCGGAACGGCGCCTTCTCGCAGGCCATCCGGTTCCACGATCATGCCCAGACGCTGCTGGCTGCCGCCGGTCGCTCGTCCGACACGGCCACCGCCCTGCGCCGCGTGCAGCTTCGCTGGCTGGCGTTTGGCCCCAAGGGCCTGGCTGAGGAACTCGAGTTGCCGATTTTGCAAGAGCGCGCCAGGCTGGCGCGAATGCTTCAGATGATGCAACAGCGTGGCGAAGACACGCAGGGCATGCAACAACCCCTCGACATTCTTCCGTCGCCCGACGCGGCTCTGCTCCGAATGCTGCTGGCCGATGCCGGGGGCGATCCCGCGGCTGCCAGCCGGGCTTCGGAAGATCTGCGTGGCTCGACCGCCGAGCGGCTGCGCCAGATGCTGGTGGCCACGCAAGGCGATCGTAACGAGGCGCGGAAGGTGGCCCTGCTCGCGACGCAGGTGCGCGCCGAGACGGCCCTGGCCATGGTGCTGGCTGGCGTGCAGACCGAGTTGGTGCGTGCCGACATCCGCCAGGCCAACGAGGCCATGGACCGAGCGATCGCCGACGAGACCATCCTTGGTGAGGTCGATATCGAGGTCATTACCCCCGCACGCGAGCAGCTCGCCCTTGTGGTCGCGCTGCTGGACACCATCGACGCCGTCGGCAGGCCCGAGGCCGACGAGCGGCTCGCCGATCTTGAACGCCGGATGAACGAGCAGACAGCCCCGATGGCGCCTCTGGCCTACGCCCACGCCTTGATCGAGCACGGCCGCACGATCGACGCGATTCCGCTGCTCCGTGGCTTGGTTCGCCAGGACCCGGCAACGACCTGGGGCGCATGGGCCCACCAGGAACTGCTCGACCTGGGCGTTGCATCGCCCTACCCCGACGCGCAGGGCGTCGGCGCTGCCGCGCGAGCGATTCCCGACTGGCTCGACCGCATCGTCGAAAAACCAGAGAACTTCATGCAGTTGACGATCGAAGCACCGACGCCCCACGAACACGTGACCGACATCACGCGTTTGCGTCTGACGCTGCGGAACAACTCGCCGATTCCGCTTGGCGTTGGCCCCAGTACGCCCATCAACAGCCGCATCCTGTTGTCGCCCGTGCTCGACGCCGACCTGGAACGACTGACGCCCGTGGCAATCCCAGAGGTGTGCAGCGTCGACACCCGGCTTCGGCTCATGCCGCGTGAGCGCTTGGTCATCGACGTTTGGGCGGGCGCAGGACTTGCCGGCTGGGTGCTTGAGGCCGCCGGACAGCGCACGACTCGTACACGGTGGCGGGCCCTGCAAGGATTTATCTACACCCGAAACGCAAGCTATCGGCCGGGGCCGATGTGCTTGAGCGCCGAGACAGGCCTGCTCGTTCGTCGACCACTTCCAGAAATGAGCTCCGAGGGCCAGCGCATCAACATAACACGGTTGTCTGATCGGCTGAAGTTTGACGATCAGGCTGTCATTCCAACCCTCTCTGTAGCAATAAAGAGCTATCTACTCAGGCCAGGCACGCCGCCACAGGGCTGGCCCCCTGAGCCATACGTGCCCGTGATGGAGGCAGCGGGGGATCGCTTGAAGATTTCTCCCGAGATGGTGCAGGTGGCGATGATGGTGGCCCTTCCGAACCAAAAGATCGCGCGCGCCACTGCGCCGTTCGATCGGATTGCACTGGACAACGCCCAAGGGCCTGTGGCCCTTGCCACGGCTCTGCTGACGCGTGCAAGCGATGCCGCGGACCCCGCCTTCGAGCGGGCAGCACAGAGCGAAGACACCCGGCTGGTGGAACTGGCCGAACTCCTGCAGACGCGCTTGCAGAACGGTGACCGCAGCTACGCGAACTACCAGGGTTTCGGTCCCCCGCAGGCACGTCAGCAGCGTGGCACCCCCGCGACGACGCCAGCATCGCCATGAAACGCATCGCCGGCCAGCGCTTGCCGCGCTCGGCCGCCGGCCGCATGCGCACCCTGGCCACCAAGGCCAACCGGTGGCGCCAGACACGTTGGTTCCGCATCGCGGGCTTCGTGGCGGGCGCTGCACTGGTGGTGCTGGCAATCATCGCGGCGCTCCGCCAGGATCCCCAGGCAATGCACCGGTCGGTTCAGGCCCTGGGCGACCATCCGTGGTGGTTCGTGCTGTTGTTCATCGCCTTGCCGCTGCTGAACTGGCTGAGCATCTCGGGCTCGATCTGGTTCCTGCTCTCGCGATTTGGCCGGCTCGGTGTACGTGAAACGTGCGCCCTGGTGGGCATGGCCTGGCTGCTCAATTACCTGCCCATGCGGCCGGGCATGGTGGGCCGCGTGGCGTACCACAAGGCCGTCAACGGCATACCGGTGCGCCGGACGGGCCAGACGCTGTTGGAAGGCGCGGTCATCACCGCCGTCGCCAGCGGTGTGATGCTGCTGGGAGCGCTGCTCTTGCGGGGCGTCGGCGCCCTGGCTGCATGGAGCCTGATGGTGGGCCTGCCCGTGTTCGTGGGTGGCGTCATCGCCGTGGCCGCGTGGAAGGCCAAACCAATCACCGCCCGCTACTGCGCCTCGGGCGCCCTGCGCGTGCTCGACATGGCGATCTGGGCCGGCCGATACGCACTGGCGTTCGAGATCGTTGGCGCTCCGATCGACTTGTCGGCCGCCCTGATCCTGGCCGTCGCCAGCCAGATCGCCATGCTCGTTCCCTTCGCGGGCAACGGCCTGGGTTTGCGAGAGTGGCTTATCGGAGCCCTCGCCGCCAACCTGCCGGCCGCGATGCTCTACGGCGGCGATGCGGGGCTCTCGGCCGGGCTGACCGCGGACGTCCTGAACCGCGTGGCGGAGGTCATCGTGGCCGTCCCCATCGGCCTTGCTTGCCTGGCGCTTATCGCGCGGCGATTGAAGGGCCTGCCTCGGCGAACCTCCCCCACCACGACCTGAGGCCTTCCCTAAACGCTCGTACAGGGGAGCGGGTTTGCGTGTCGAGCGTTTATCATTCTGGGAGGTGTTGCTCTTCGTCTTCTATGCCGTCGCGGTCTGGTACGGCGCCGTTCGCTGGCGATACAACTGGCGCGCATTCGCATGGGTCACCGGTGGCCTGCTGGGCGTGCTCGCGGTGATCCAGTTCCACGTGCTGCTCAATGCGTGGACCAACTACGAGATCTATCTGCCGGTCTTGCAGACGTTGCTCTGGAGCTACCTGCTGCTCGTCGGAATGGTGGGGTTCTTCATTGCGTGCATTCCGCATGCTCGCAAGGCATGGTGCTGCGAGCGCTGTCACTACGACCTCACGGGCGTTCCCGGCTTTGCCAACGTGTGCCCCGAATGCGGCACACCCATCGATGACACCACCCTGCGTGCAGCCGAGCAACGGGCCCAGGCCATCGTGGCGGCACCCGAGCCGGCCGCGCGGTCGCGCGCCCCCAGGGACATGGCCGACCTTCTGAGCCATTCGAGCATCGGGCGCGAAAACTCAGCGTCGCATGAAACGCCAGACGCCCCCCACGAGAAGGATGCCGACCGGTACGCCGAGCACCAGCGACCATCGAAGGGTTGAGAGCAGGGCCGAGTCGATCTGACCGACCATCGCGACGCTCGAGGAACTGACGGTTGGCGCGATGAAGTCATCTCGGCCAGCGAGCCACAGCACTGCGGCGTCGAGCATCGCCAGGTTCGCCGGGTAGCTAGCCACCATGCGTCCATCCAGGCTCTGGCCCGCACTGGTGATTTCGTCGGCCAGCCAGTCGTTGCTGCCTACGACCACGACGCGGCCTACTTCTTCGCCCACGTCGCGCTCGGCGGCCCAGGCGATGGTCCACGGCCCTTCGACGTCATCGGTCTGTGGTTCTCGTTGCGGCGGATTCGAAACGCGCGGGCGTTCGGCCCGGGCCACGCGGCGGTATCCGGACCATCGCGATTCGCCCCAGGTATCGGCATCGTCGACGATCAACAGTGGCCACGCGTCGCCGCCGCCTTCATGTTCGATCGGTACCGCCCACGGGGCATACGCCATCAGGCCCGCCATGGCGCTCTGCATCGGATGCGCCCCGCCGGGGCTGGAGACCAGCACGTCGTGCTCGACAACTTTGCTCTGTGCCGGCTTGCTCATCAACGCCACGCCCGAGCGGGCGCGGAGCCCGAACGCCTCCAGTGGTGCTGCCGTCGCGTCGATGCCACCCCCGACGACCACTTCGCTCGGCGTCAGGTTCACCAGAACGGGTTCGCCCGCATCGATGAGCCGACGGACGAGTTCCCCGAGTTCGGCCACGCGCTCGTCGGGCCGGGCGGCCAGCGGATCGGGGGAACGCACGCTCGTGTTGGTATTCAGCACCAGATGGATGACCGGTCTCGATCGCGTTGGGTCCAGCCTTGCCAGGCCCGGGGCGTTGGGCTCGAGCAGCAGCGGCCATTCCAACACGTCGATGCCCTGTCGCCGTAAGTGCGTGATGGCGCCGCCGAGGGCGCCAGGACGCTCAATGAATCTGGCATCCTCGGCATGGGCGACGACCACGATGGGGCGGCGTGGATCGACCGCGGTGAGCATGGCCGTGGACACCAGGCTTTCGATTCGTCCGCGCAGGGAGGGCGCCGTTGCGGCCTCGGGACGCAGCACGCCGGGCGGGGGAAGGAGTGTCTCGGCATCGATCGCAACAGCGCCGTCGGGGCCAATGAGCACCGCCGCAGCGGCATCGCCCACGGATCGCAGCACGCGGACGATGTCGAGCGTGGGCAGCCGCTCGGCCGCCTCCGCCGCCGACGCGCACAGGTCGCGTGCGGGTCCGGTGGCCCGGCGAACCTCCATCGCAGCGCGGCGGAGGCCCTGTGCGTACTGCCGATCGTTCCCAATGACCTGGGCCTCGTCGGCCAGCAGCGAGAGCTGTGCGGCCGCGTCGCGGGCCCGGGCTGCCAAGCCTGAACGCGCTCGATCGATCGCCGGAACTTCGATGCCGGGCATGATGGCCGTTTGCAGTTGGCCCTGAACCTCGTCGGCAATCGCCCGCAGGTCGGTCGCCAGTCGCGGCGCCGTCTGGGCTCGGGCGGCCATGACCGATGCGATCTGTCGTTGTTCGTCGTCGGCCGCCTTTGCCGCGTCGCTCAGGCTCGGCGTGACGGCTTGCTCGACGATCTCGGCGGCCCGTCGGAGATCCGCCGCCGAGCGCAGCAGCGTACGTGCCTGGGCCTCGATTTCCGTGGCTTCGCGCTCGGCGAGTCGACGGGCAAGGGCTTCCAGTCCCTCGCGAGCGCTCGGGCCCTCGAGCGCGGTGAGCGTGAATGCTCCGGCAGCCTCGAGCTCGCTACCGACGTCCAGCAGCGCCTGCCACGCGCGGGGGTCGATGCGTGCCGCGTCGGCGGCCACGACGAGCTCAAAGCCTGACGCAGGGTCGGCGGCCTCGATCAATCGACGCGTCTGGGGCGCCAGCCGATGCTCACCGGTTGCCGTCACGTCGACCCGCACGCTGTGGCGATCGGCGATCGAAATCAGGAACGCAGCAGACACGCCGTTGGCGATCAGGAACGTGGCCGCGAGCCAACCGATCGCCAGCCGTCTGCGCCACGGCCCTCGTTGCCTGCTCGACCGAGTCACAGCCACCTCCTGACGCTCAGGCACATGGAGGCAGCCAGGACGAACCAACCGGTCAATACAACAAAGTACCCGACGTCGCCGGTGTCGATGACGCCCTTGGCGAAGCCCTCGAGGCGATCGGTGATGGCCAGGGTGGCCAGGACGTCGGCTATCTCGTCGGGTGCGCGCGCCCTGCCGGCGGTCGTGGCCAGCAGCCATACGAACAACGCGAGCATGGCCCCAAGGAAACTCAGCGTCTGGCTCGCGGTCAGCGTGGAGGCCAGCAGGCCCACCGACAGGAACAGGAGCCCCAGCAGCGTGACGCTCAGGTAGCCGGCAATCAATGGACCGGGATCGGGCATGGGATCACTGAACGCGAGCAGCACGCCGACCAGCGGCAGCGTGCTGCCCAGCAGGGCCAGCAGGAAGAGGCCGGCGCCGACGAACTTGCCCAATGCAAGGGAGAGATCGCCCGCGGGCGAAGTTGCCAGAAGTTCGTAGCTGCCCGTTCGCAGTTCATCGCTCACCAAGCGCATGGAGATCGCCGGAGCAATGGGCAGCATCAGCCAGGCCGCGGTGGCAAAGAGGGGCCGCATGGTCGCCGGCGCGCCTGGAACCAGTACGAATTGCACGAACATGCCGCCCCACAGCCCGGCATACAGGGCCAGCACGAGCCAGCCGACGGGCACGCGGAACAGCGCCACGAATTCGCGCCAGGCGATCGCCCACGTCACGCGGAGCCCCTTCATGCCGCACTCCCGCCGCTCGCAGGCTGCGGGCCCTGCTCCATGAGCCGAAGGAACAACCCCTCGAGCGAGGCTTTCTCACGCTCCAGCAAGCGTACCTGGGCCTGTGCTCTCGAAAGCTCGGCCCCGATGCGCTCGCGCAACGTCGGTTCGGTGATGCGGGCAGGGTCGAATCCCACGCGCCAGCGAGCGACACCGCCGTCCATGTCTCGCGAGACCAGGGATACAACGCCTTCGGTTGCCTCCACCTGTCGCGCGGACGCGGCCGCGGCCCGATGATCGGCAAACCGCGCCTCGCACACGAGTTCGTGGTCGCCCTGGGCAAGGAGTTCATCCAGCGGTCCCTCGGCACAGGGTCGCCCCCGGGCGAGAATGATTACCCTGTCGCACGTCCGCTCGATTTCGGGCAGGATGTGGCTGCTCACGAGCACGGTCCGGCCTTCGGCCAGCCGGCGAATGAGCGACCGCGTTTCGGTGATCTGGCCGGGATCGAGCCCGTTGGACGGCTCGTCAAGCACGAGCACGGCCGGGTCATGCAGGATGGCAGTCGCCAACCCGACGCGCTGCTTGTAGCCCTTGCTGAGGTTGCCGACCCGACGACGGCGAACGGATTCGAGCACGCAGGTATCGATCGCTCGATCGACGGCCTGGGTGCGGCGCTTCCCACGCAGCCCGTGCAGCGAGGCCCGGAAACGCAGGAGTGCTTCGACCGGCATCTCACCGTAGGTCGGCGCCGACTCGGGCAGATACCCAATATGCTGGCGAACCCTGATTGGCTCGCGGGAAGCATCGATGCCCTTAACACGGACCCAACCCGCGTCGGGCGACGTATATCCGGTGATGATTCGTATTGTCGTGCTCTTACCCGCCCCATTGGCCCCCAGAAGCCCGGTGACCTGCCCCGGCGGCACGTCAAAGCTCACACCGCTCAGGGCGTAGATGGGGCCATAGCTCTTCTGGAGGTTTCGGGCTTCGATCATGGTCCGAGTATCTTGGGCAAGGCGGGGGCGGAAGGCGGGCTGGAACGCCTGGCCGGACTGGACGGCCGGGATGGATTCTTCGCGGAGATGGGTTTATCCGTTCGGATGAAACATGGCAAGGTCAAATGCCGATCTTGGGGAGTGGACGATCGCGGGGCAAACCGGCCGGCGTGGGCATTCCTCGCCAGCCAGCCCCCTAGAGTTTGCTGCGGGGGCGTCCTGGGGCAGGGTGGCAATGGGTGATCCAGCGTACACCATCCTGATTGTCGGCACTTCGGAGGCTGATGCTTCCGAGCTTGACCAGCATGCCGATCAGATTGCCCGCGTGGAACATTGTTCGCCGAACGAGGTCCGCGAGAAAGCGGCCAAGCTGCGGGAGGCCGGCGGCCGCGTCGTGGTGCTTCAAAAGGGCCAGAGCCTTCCCGAATTCAGCGAGATGGATCGTGCCTACGCCCTCCTTGACGCCGTCAACGAGGGTGTTTGTCTGATGGCCCCCGACGGCTCGATCGTGTGGGCGAATGCCTTCTTCCGGACGCTGGACCCCGACGTGGGCGATCGCGTCCGCGGGGCTGCCCGCGACAGCTACAACTGGCTGGTCGAACGCCGCAACCAGCGAGGCCGGTGCACGACCCGAAATGTCGAGATCGGCGACGACGAATCAGAGAACTGGTACGAGGTCGTGATCTCGCTGGCCCAGGGCGAAGGCGCGGGCGTCGCCGATACGCGCATGGTCGCGGTCATCCGCGACGTCTCCGAGTCTCGCCGGCTCGATCGCAAGATGACGGCCATCGAGCAGGCCGGGCGCGATCTGGTCTCGATCGACCCCGAGTTCGTGCGCTCCAAGAACGCGATGGAACGCCTGAGCGTGCTCGAGAACCGGATCATCGAGACCGCCCACAAGCTGCTCAACTTCGACCACTTTGCCATCCGCCTGATCAACGAGAAGACCGGCAAGCTCGAGTTGGTGATCTCCGAGGGCCTGAGCCCCCAGGCCGCCGAACTTGATCTCTACCCGTCGCGACAGGGCAACGGCATCGCCGGCTTCGTGGCCTCCACCGGCGTCAGCGAAGTCTCCAACGACGCGGCCCACGACGCGCGATTCCTGCCCTGCCTCCAGGGGGCCAGTAGTGCGATGGTCGTTCCGCTGCGGCTGCATGATCGCGTCATCGGCGTGCTGGACGTCGAAGCCCTCAAGCCCGGAGCGTTCAACGAAGAAGACCGCCGGTTTGCCGAACACTTCGCGCGACACCTGGCCATGGCCCTGCGGGTGCTGGATCTCCTGGTTGTCGAGCGTTGCGAGACCAACGCGACCGTCTCGGGCCGCATGCAGGGCGAACTGCGAGAGCCGCTGGACGACATCGCCGACATCGTCGATCAAATGCGAGAGAAGTCCGAGGACGACCCCGAACTGGCCGCCCGCCTGGGCCGGATTGCAGGCGACGTCGATTCGATCCGCGATCGGATGCGGCGCGTCGCCGAGGGGCCGCGCGCCCTGCTGGGCGTCGAGCGGGCGATGGCCGCGACCGGCCACGAGCCCTTGATCGACGGCCGGCGCGTGCTCGTCGCCGACGACGAGCCGGCCGTTCGCCGGGTCATCGCCGACGTGCTGCGTAACCGCGGCGCCCGGGTCGAAGTGTGCGACAATGGGGCGACGGCCATCGAGAAGGTTCGCGCCGCCGCCAGCGATGGTCAGGGCTTCGATCTCGTGATCAGTGACATCAAGATGCCCGACCGGAACGGCTACGAAGTCTTTTCCGCAGCCCGACGCGCCTTGCCCGACGTCCCGGTCATCCTCATGACCGGCTTCGGCTACGACCCCAGCCACAGCATCGTCCGAGCCTCGCAGGAAGGCCTTCAGTGCGTGCTGTTCAAGCCATTCCAGGTCGAACGACTGCTGGAAGAGACCCGCTCAGCCCTCGATAAGCAGGGCGACAAGGACGCCGAGTCCGACTCCACGGACCAGCCCGACCACCAGACGGTGTAACCGCAACCCGGAAGCCACCCGCCCGTACCATCAGGCATGAGCCCCATCGATCCCCGCGAACTGGGCCACGGACTGACCCCCACCGGCACGTTCGAGGACGGGTATCGGTGCGTCAAGTGCAGCTATGACCTGACAGGCCTGCCCCGGGCCACGGTGTGCCCCGAGTGCGGCACGGCCAACGCACAGCTCACCTACGACAAGCGGCGTGGCACCGGCGTATCCAGGGCGCCCACCGCATACGTCAAGAAGCTGGGTTCCTGGCTGTGGTTGGCGGCATTCGCGCTCATCGGCACGTGGTTCATGGGCGCCATCGCGGGCGTTTTTCCGCACCCGGTGACGTTCGGACTGAGATTGCTCGTCGTCGGCGCCTGGGTCTCGGCGGTGTGGCTCGCGACCACGCCCAAGCCCGACCGTTATGAGCCGGGAACCAGCGACGTGTTCGACAACCCGCGGCTGCGACTGGCGACCGTCATCGGCCAGGCCATATGGATCGTGGTCATCGGGCTGGAGATCGGGGCGTGGTTTGCCGGCAACGCCCAACTCAACAACAGCGCTGCGATCGAGAATGCCTTGTTCATGGCCGCCGGCATCGCGCGATTGGCCGCGGCCGCGGGCTTCGTACCGCTGGGCATCATGCTGGCCTCGCTGGCGAACTGGATGGGCGACGATGACGCCGAGCGACGCTGCCAGACCGCTTCGTGGCTGATCGCCTTCTACGGCGTCGGCGTGCTGCTGGCCAGCTTCATCGGCTTCCTCGGCATCTTCTACGTGGTCTTCTGGATCGCCTATCTCGCCGGCGTCATCATGCTGGCCATGAGCCTGATCGCGCTGGCTCGGGCGGCGAACTGGGCCGTCCAGAATACCAAGCACAAGAGCGTGGTCTCGGGCCGAAGAGCCGTGCACGAACGGCAGAAGGCTTTGGCGGCGGAAGCCAGGCTCGACGAGCGACTCGTGCTTGCCGATTCGGACACGAACGCCGCCGGCCGCCGGCAGATCCCAAAGGGCGTGCCCGTTCCCAAGAGCCACACGATCGATCGTGGCGACGGGACGCAGCCTTACGAGGTGAAGGACGATTGATCGCCACTACACCAGCGCGTGCGAGCCCAGCCAGTGTTCGGCATCGAGGGCGGCCTGGCAGCCCATGCCGGCGGCGGTAACGGCCTGGCGGTACCGGGCATCGGCCACATCGCCCGCGGCGAAGACGCCCGGAATGTTGGTGGTGCTGTCCCGCTTCTTGAGGTCGATGTAGCCGGCCGAGTCGAACTCAAGACCGCTCTCGCGCAGGAACTTGGTCGCCGGCGTGTGGCCGATGGCGACGAACAGGCCGTTGACTTCCAGCTCGTGCCGCTCCTTGGAGATCGTGTCCTCGAGCACGACGGCCCGGATGACGTCGGCGCCCGAGGCCTCGTCCTTGCGATCCAGCACGTCCACCACGGTGCTGTTCCACACCATCTCCACGTTGGGTTTGCCCAGGGTGCGCTCTTGCATCACCTTGCTGGCGCGCAGCTCGTCACGCCGATGGATGATGTAGACCTTGGAGGCGAACTTGCTCAGGTGGTGGGCCTCTTCCATGGCGGTATCGCCGCCCCCCACGACTGCCACGGGGTTGCCACGGAACATGGGCAGGGCGCCATCGCACACCGCACAGGCCGAGACGCCCCCGCCGGTCTGGGCCAGCCGCAGCTCGTTGTCCAGCCCCAGCCAGTTGGCCGTCGCGCCGGTGGCGATGATGACGGCGTGGGCACGGATCGTCTGCCCGCTGGCCGTTGTCAGCACGTGCGGCTGGGTGTGCTCGGCGTTGAACTCAACCGTCTTCACGTCGTCGTGCATGACGCGAGCGCCGAATCGTTCGGCCTGCTTCTGGAAGAGACCCATCATCTCCGGCCCGGCGATGCCCTCTGGGAAGCCGGGGTAGTTCTCCACGTCGGTCGTCAGCATGAGCTGGCCGCCGGGCAGCACCGGGCCGGGGTCCTGCTTGGGCACCCCGATGACACACAGTGGATCAAGCTGGGCCCTTGATGCATACAGCGCAGCGGTCCAGCCGGCGGGCCCCGATCCAATGATGACCAGCTTCTCGATCTTGGCGTCCTGCCCGTTCTCGCTCATGGTTGATCTCGCTAGGTTGGTGGAAGAAGGTGAATCGCAAGCGGGCCCGGGATGTTCCCGAGCCCTTCACCGAGCGGCGTCACCGAAGTTCAGCGCAGTTCGCCCTCGGTCTGCAGGAACTCACGGTAGAGAGAGATGACCGGCGGCCAGATCAGGTAGTCACCGTCGTACAGAGACCGCGTGTTCTCGCGAACGCGCCGGGCGGTGTCGTCGTCCGAGTCCGGGCCGGTGGACCAGATCACGAACTCGTCGTCGTCCAGACCGACGCCGATGGCGAAGTTGCGCTGGTTGAGCATGATGATATCGATAGCCAGCGGCTGGGGCCCCACCGCAGGGTCGACCGGAAGGTCTCGAGCAGGCACCAGATACTTGAACTCGCTTACCAGCGGACGGTTCTGGGCGTCGCGGATCGGGCCGAACGGATCGATCTCACGCTCGGGCAAGATCTGCGGCCGCAGGCTCACCAGGTTGACCGGAAGCGTGCGCAGCCGTGCCTTATACGCCACCACGCCCAGGGCCGCTCGGGTCCCAGCGATCTCCGTCCGCAGGATGCGTCGCTCGTTGAACAGGCCCGTCATCTCGGGCACGATGGCCAGCACCACGCCCTCGGTCACCGGGTTCAGGCGGTCATATTCGCGGACCAGCTTGTGGCCGGGCGCGAAGTCGTTCTGCGTCCACAACTGCGACCAGTCATTGAAGACGTCGGCCACTGCCTTGCGCGTGGCGAAACCGTCGCCATGGACGGCCTGGACCTGGTTCCACAGGCCTGCCTCGCTGAATCGACGCAGCGGACGATCGTTCGTGCTCAAGGCGCTCATGGTGGGCGCGAAGCGGTCGGTCGGACGCCCACGCTCGTTGAAAAGACGGTCGACGATCTGCTCGGCCCCGATGCGGTCGCCTTCGGGCAGCCGAAGGCGGTCGAGCATCAGGAAACCGCGTCGGCCAGGATCAAGCCGGTTGATCGATGCAGTCAGTTGGTCGTAGGTCAGCGACGGCTGATTGGACGAGTAGTCGAGGTATGCGATGTCGCGCACGCGGATCGTCGCATCGATCATCGTACGATAGCCCCACTCGACCTCTTCGAAGAACTCGCGGTTGGCCATCATCCGGCCGAGGTGCAGCAGATCGATGAGCACGTCGATCGCGCCCGCCGGATCGCCCTCGGTCACCCGCCGGCTGGCCTCGACGTGGACGAGGATGACCACGTCGGTCAACTTGGGGAGGTATCGGAAATCGGCGGTCGTCAGCGTGGGCGGATCACCCAGTTCTGTGTACAACCCCGCGCGCACCAGATCGACCGAGACGCCGTCGATGCCGTAGGGCTGAGCCAGCACCATCGAGTCGGGAAACTGTGCCACCTGGGTAATCTCGTCGAGCGCGGCGATGATCTGCTGCTGGGGTTCTGCAGCCGCCCACTGCGCCGCTTCCTGCCAGCCCCGCAGCCCCGGGCCGAGCAGCATCGCATCGGTCGGGCGCCCGTTCTCGGTGACGGCCACCACCGCCGGCGGCGCCTGCATGCCCGCCATGGCGGGGAAGAGCACCTGGTCGGCCCGCTGGTCCTGGGGGATCGCGCGATTCGCTCGGTTGACCCGCTCGATGAAGCCTCCTCCCTGCGCCTGCGCCACGGCTGGGATCACAAGGGCCAGCGTGACCGCCAGCAAGGCCGCCGGCCGGACAGAAGACCTGCGAGCCATGAGCCTGAGAGCAAGATTGAAGCACATACGCGACTGCCTCCGGTAGCGTCAGGAAACCAACGCCCCAGGCCGGGACGTCGAGGGGGCCTATATGCCTGAGCCGGTCCGAGCGCTACAAGGAGATGCGGGCCCGAGCCGCCCCAGGAGCGGATACTAGCCGAAACCCCTCGCACCGGCAGGCCTCGCTGGAATGATCACCGCGACGCCCGGAAGCCCGGTCGCACCTCCCGGACGGGGATACCATTCTCGATGCGCGCCACGCGGCCCAAGGGGCTCGCTCGGGTGGCCCGCACGATGGTCCATCGCGTCGCCAGAAAGCGCCTGCGAGGGCCGGAATCCTGGACGCACCGTTGCGTCGCACCACGCCTGGACCAGAGGAGCTTGTGAGCATGATCGTTGGCGTCCCTACCGAGGTCAAACCCGATGAGTACCGCGTTGGCCTGATGCCCGTGGGGGTCGATCTGCTCATCCGAGACGGGCACGACGTGGTCGTCCAGTCCGGCGCGGGCCTGGGCATCGGCTTCGAGGATTCCGCGTACGAGAACGTGGGTGCAAGCATCGCCAAGACCGCCGACGAGGTGTGGGCCCAGGCCGACATGATCGTGAAGGTCAAGGAGCCCCAGCCCATCGAGTGGCCGCACATGCGCGAGGGGCAGGTGGTGTTCACCTACTTCCACTTCGCCGCCGATCGCGAGCTCACGCTGGCCTGCCTCGATCGCAAGATCTGCGCGGTCGCCTACGAAACGCTCGAGGCCCCGGGCCTGAATGGCAAGCCCACCCTCCCGCTGCTCACGCCCATGAGCGAGATCGCCGGCCGCATGGCCACCCAAGAGGGCGCCAAGTACCTCGAGCGCCCACAGCAGGGCCGCGGCGTGCTGCTCGGCGGCGTGCCCGGTGTTGAACCCGGAAAGGTTCTCGTGCTGGGCGGCGGCGTCGTGGGCACCAACGCCGCCAAGATCGCCAGCGGCATGGGCGCCGACGTCATCATCATGGACATCGACCTGGACCGCATGCGCTACCTTGAGGACGTGATGGCCGACAACGTCACGACCATCTACAGCGACCCGCACGCCATCCGCAAGTACCTGCGCTGGGCCGACCTGGTCATCGGCGCCGTGCTGCTGCCGGGCGCCAAGGCCCCCAACCTCGTGACCCGCGAGGACCTCAAGATCATGCCCGAGGGCGCGGTCATCGTCGACGTCTCCATCGACCAGGGCGGCTGCGTCGAGACCAGCCGCGTGACCACCCACGGCCAGCCCACCTACATCATCGACGGCGTGGTGCACTACTGCGTGGGCAACATGCCCGGTGCGGTCGCCCGCACGAGCACGCACGCGCTCAACAACGCGACCATTCCCTGGGCTCGCCGTTTGGCGAAAGTGGGACCGCACGAGATCGCCGCCCGCGACGCGGGGTTCGCGATGGCCATCAACTGCGACGACGGCCGCCTGCTGAACAGGCCCGTCGCCGAGGCCCACGACCTGGAAGTCGCCACGGCCTGACCAAGAACCAGACATGCAGCGAAGCCCGGACGCAAGCCCGGGCTTTTCGTGCGCGTATCGTCCTTCGTGCCTGCCGTCGACAATCAGCGCATGCCCAGAGCATTAAAGCGACGTGCCATGTGGTGGATTGCGTGCTACTTGCTGGGCATGGGCCTGCTCTTCGCCGGCCTCGCCGGCGGACGATTCCTGAGCGCGACCTGGCTCATGGTCCTTGGTGGGTTTGGCGGCGTCGTGGTCTGGTTCTCGGCCCTGGTCGGATTGGTTCTGCTCCAACAGCGTGACATCCAGCGGGTCCGGATGCTCGGCGGCCAGGTCTGCACCGACTGCCTGTACGACCTCTCCGCCTCGCCCTCGGAAGGCAATTGCCCCGAATGCGGTATGCCCTACACCAAGGCCGGCGTCGTCCGCCAATGGCGTACCGCCGACCGCTCGTACCAAGCCAAGAAGCTGTACACGCTCGAAGAGGCGGACGAGTGAAGCGTCACGCCGCCGGCAGATCCGCCTCGCCGAACAGCCGGAAGCACTTGCGCCGCAGGATCTGCCCCGCCAGGGTCATGTCGTCGACCGACAGCGCGATGGTGGCCGTACCGTTGGGCAGGCTCATCAGCGGATAGGCGAAGTGGATGTTCAGTTCAGCCCCAAGCAGCGACAGGCACAGGCTCTCGAGGCTGTGACCCTCGCTGAGCTCCACGACCAGCACTTCTTTCTCGCCGTAGGGCAGCCGCTGTTCCTTGAGGATCCTCGAGGCGATGGCGGCCCGGTTGGCGATGATGCGGACCACGGCGTAGTCGGACGCCTCGTGCACGCTGAGGGCACAGATCTTGGCGGCCGACCGATCGAAGGCCGCGACCAGTTCATGCAGGCGCCCGACGCGATTGTCGAGGAACACGCTGAACTGGGTGACCGTCGGCGTGGCGTAGCCCTGCGTGGTTTCCATCGGCACCGTGCCTTCTGCGGCCATGAGCGTCCTTCCAAAGCCTGTCGGGTTGCCGCGGGCGGCGGCCCGCATTCCGAGCGTCGGCCCCCCACGAACGGACTGGAGCCAGAAATAAGAATACCCGCATGAGCGGGTATGGCCTAGCGGCACGCCGCGTTGCACGGTTCGAGATCGAGGCGGCATGAACCGGGAGAAACAGCCTGTGTCAGGCCGAGAAACTCGATCCGCACCCGCAGGTGGCCGTCGCGTTGGGGTTCTGGAACACGAAGCCACGGCTCATGATCTCGTCCTTGAAGTCGACGATGGTGCCGTGCAGGTACAGCAGGCTCTTGGGATCGCACACCACGCGGATGCCGTGCTGCTCCATGACCTCGTCGGTGTCACGGACGGCCTCGGTCAGGTCCAGGATGTAGTTGAAGCCCGAACAGCCCCCACCCTTGACGCCCACACGCAGGTGGACCTTGGCGGCGTCCAGTTCCTGCTCCTCGATGATCCGCTGGATCTCGGCGGCCGCCTTCTCGGTGATCTGGACGGCGTTGGTGTCGGCTTGGCTGGGATTGGCGGAGGTGGCAGTCATGGAAACTCCTGGCATGCGGCGACGGGTCGCGAATTCCTCACGAAGTATAACGGCCCACTGGCTCGAACTGTTCAGCGAATCGTGGCGGAAGTCCCCGAGATCGGGTCCCGGAGGCCTTCCGTACGGCTCAGTGGGCGTGAGCCGCCTCGGCCGGCTGGCCGTTCTTGGTCTTGTAATCGCTGATGGCCGCCCGGATGGCGTCCTCGGCCAGGACCGAGCAGTGGATCTTGACCGGGGGCAGGCTCAGTTCCTCGACGATCTGGGTGTTCTTGATCTCCAAACCCTCGTCCAGCGTCTTGCCCTTGAGCCACTCGGTTGCCAGGCTGCTGCTGGCGATGGCCGAGCCGCACCCGAAGCACTTGAACTTGGCGTCCTCGATCTTGCCCGACGGGTCGACCTTGATCTGGAGCTGCATCACATCGCCGCACTCGGGCGCGCCGACGAGCCCGACGCCCACGTCCTTGCGCTCCTTGATTTCCTTCTGCGTGCCGAACGATCCCACGTTTCGCGGGTTCTCGTAGTGGTCGATGACCTTGTCGCCGTATGCCATTGCTGGCCTCCTCGCGGCCGTTGCCGCGTCTAGTCGTCCCTGTCCCTGTCGAGCCCCAGCGCCCTTCGAGAAGCGAACCCCCTTAGTGGGCCTGCCATTCGATCTTGGTGATGTCGATGCCCTCGTTGTGCATGTCGTACAACGGGCTCAGCTCCCGGAGCTTCTTGACGGCCGCCACGATCTTGTCGACCGCGTAGTCGATCTGGTCCTCGGTCGTGAACCGTCCCATGCTGATACGCAGTGAACTATGGGCGAGATCGTCGCCCACCCCAAGAGCCTTCAGCACGTAGCTGGGCTCGAGGCTGGCGCTCGTGCAGGCCGAGCCGCTGCTCATTGCGATCTCCTTGGTGGCCATCATCAGGCTCTCGCCCTCGACGAAGCCGAAGGAAATGTTCGTAAGGTTGGGCAGCCGCTTCTCGGCGTGCCCGTTGACCTGGACGGTATCGAGCTGACCGGTGATGCCCGTCTCGATCTTCTTGCGCAGGGCCAACAGACGTTCACGTTCGTCGTCCATCTCCGCCACGCACAGCTCGCAGGCCTTGCCCAGGCCCACGATGCCCGGTACGTTCAGCGTGCCCGAACGGAAGCCTCGCTCCTGGCCGCCGCCTTCCTGGATCGCCGTCAGGCGGATACGCGGCTTGCGGCGCCGAACGTACAGAGCGCCAACGCCCTTCGGTCCATAAATCTTGTGGCCGCTCATGCTGAGCAGATCGACGTTGTCGCGAGTGACGTCGGTGGGCATCTTGCCAACCCATTGGGTCGCGTCGGTATGGAAGACCGCCCCGCGGTCGTGGCACAGCTTGCCGATCTCGGCAATCTCGTTGATCGTGCCGAGCTCGTTGTTGGCCCACATGATGGTCACCAGGATGGTGTCCTCACGCATGGCCTCCTCGATCATCCTTGCGGTGATGAGCCCGTCCTTGCCCGGCTGAAGATAGGTGACGTCGAAGCCTTCCTTCTGCAGCCGCTTGCAGGGATCGAGCACGGCTTTGTGCTCGTGCATGGCGGTGATGATGTGCCCTCGCTTATCGCTGCCGGCCGGCGCCTTTGCGTACATGCTCGCGGCGCCCTTGATGGCAAGGTTGTTGCTCTCGGTCGCCCCGCTGGTGAAGATAATCTCCTTGCGGTCGGCGCCGAGAAGATCGGCCACCTGCTGACGGGCCTTGTCAACACCCGCTTCGGACTCCCAGCCGAAGCTGTGGTTCCGGCTGCCCGGGTTGCCGAACACCTCGGTGAAGTAGGGCAGCATCGCTTCGACCACGCGCGGGTCGGTGCGGGTGGTGGCGGCGTTATCGAGGTAGATGGGAAGGTCAACAGCCATGGTGTCTCCGTGGGAGCGGCGTGGATCGCGAAATCGAGCCGATCGTTCGGACATCGTAAGGACGACCCACGATCGTGCACGCTGGCCGTCTGAACGCGTTCCCGGCCAGCCTTTAGAACGTTTCTAGTTTAGTGAGTCTGGGTCTCAACCGCAAGGTCGGGTTTCGACATCCGGGGTATTCCCGATAGGGCGGAGGCCTCAGTTTTCGGCTTCCGGCGGTCGATCGTACACCATTTCCAGGCGTCGTCCGTCGTTCTTGAAGTCGGCATGGGTCATGTACGACCGGATCAGCAGCAAGCCCCGGCCGCCCGGGCGGGTAAGGTTTTCTTCCGCCGTGGGGTCGGGAACATCCGTGGGGTCGAAGCCCGGGCCGGGGTCTTCGACGGCGATCCTGACCTGGTCGCGATCGATGCCGTACTCGACGGTGATGGGCGTGTCGTCGGGCAGGTCCCTGAGTCCGTGCCGGAACGCGTTGGTCATCGCTTCTTCGAGGGCCAGTCGGACGGCGAAGGTAGCGGCCTTGGGATAGCCCAGCTTCTGCATTGCCAGTTCGATGGAAAGCCACAGGCGGTCGATGCGCTCCCGGTCGTTGGTGACCCGGGCCGAGTCTCTCACGCTGGCCTGCTCATCTGGGTGTGCCATCCGGTCCGCCCTGGGTTGCGGGTCAGTCGAAGCTCTTCATCGCGCTCTCGGTATCTTCGTGGATCGTGAAAATGCGATCGAGCTTGGTAATGCTGAACACCTCCTGGATCTGCGGATCGATGTCGGCCAGGCGGAGCTGGCCCGAACGATTGCGGATCTTGTGGTGGATGGTGATCAGCGTTCCCAGGGCCGCCGAAGACATGTGATCGACGTTGTTGAAGCTGATGAGCAGCTTGGGATTGCTCGAGGCCTCGATGACCTCGGTGATCTCATCGCCGATCCGCTGGATGCTGGCCTCGTCGAGGATGTTGCGGTCGAGGAACTCGACCCGCGTCACCCCGTCCTGGTCGGTGATGCGCAAACGTGTCTCTTCGGCTGGCATGCTGGGCTCTCCGAGTGGGCTGGGCGGATCGAGCCATCGATCCCCCGGGGCGCAAGCGTAGCAACAACGCCCGCCCCGGGCTGTCCCGGCGCGGGCGTTATCTGATCGATGCGGGCTCACGTGCCCGCCGGCCGGCTTAGAAGGGGTTCAGGCCACCGCCCATGGCCGGGAAGTTGCGGGCTTCCTGCTCGCTCTGGATGAGCACGGTGGGCTTCATCAGGATCAGCAGGGTCTGCTCTTCCTTGCTCTGGATGCGGTTGGTGAAGAACCGGTTGAGCACGGGCAGCTTGCTCAGCAGCGGAACGCCCGTCTCGACCTCGAACTCGCTGACCAGGCGCTGGCCGCCCAGAAGCAGCGTGCCCTCGTCGGGCACCGTCACCGTCGTGCGGACGCGGGTCACCGTCACGGTGGGCAGCTGGATGAACGACTGGGTGTCTGACGAGCTGACCAGCGTGCCGCCGGCGACGGCCGTGACCTGCTCGGTGGCGAATCCGTCGATCTGGGCCAGGCCCGCGTCGACGTTCATGGTCACGTAGCGGCGGTCGCTGGAGATCGTGCCGCGAACCAGCAGCGTAACGCCCTCGGTCGCGACCTCGACGGTTGGGTCGAAGCCCACCGCGCTATCGCTGACCACCGGCTCAAGGTCGCCCACGTAGGCGACCTGCGTGGCGACGTAGATGTTGGCAAGCTGGCCGTTGGTCAGCGTCAGGCGCGGCGCCGTCAACTGGGTCGAGCGGCGGTCGGCCTGCGTAGCGCGGACCAGGAAGTCGACCTGTACGTCATCGAGGAACTGGCCGGCCACGCCCAGGGCCGGAGCGGCGCCGAGGATGGTGTTGGCCAGGCCTTCCGAAGGCGCCAGGGCGCCGGCCAGGCCCAGCGAGTTCTGGCCTGCGCCGATGATGCTGGTGTTCGTGGGCGCCGCGACGGGCTGGGTGACCTGCTGGCCCTGGTTGCCGCCACCGACGACCGTGCGCCGACGGCCGTTGGGGCCGGAGAAGTCGAAGAAGTCGCTGGGCAGCAGGCTGGGATCGTTGGCCGCGGCGGTCTGGAACTGGTCGGCCTTGGCGTTGAAGTAGATATCCAGGTCGAAGCCGATCTGCTCGAAGTAGTCCTGGTTGACCAGCAGGAAGCGGGTCTCGACGTTGAGCTGCAGGGCCTGCTGGGCGCGGAGCTTGTCGAGCAGGCCGCCGATCTGGCGGTGGGCCTTGGGCGTGGCGCGGATGATCAACAGGCCGCGGTAGGGCGTGATGGTCCAGCGACCCTCGAGGAAGCCACGATCTTCGTCGATGTTGTTCTCGACGATTTCGATGATCTCGTTGATGCGGTCTTCCAGGGGCGTTTCTTCGATCTCGTTGTCGCCCTGGTCCTGGAAGGGGCTCTGGCCGCCGCCGCCCTGGCTGCTCTGCAGCGCCTGCTGCAGGTCGATCTCGGGCACGTCGGGATAGTCGGGAATCTCGTGCAGAAGGTCGTTGATGTCGTAGATGCCAACGGCGGTCTTGTCGAGAAGGGTCTCAGCCGAAGAGATCGTCAGCAGGCCGTCGATGACCGCCCAGTCGGCGGCGTTGAAGTCATCGGGGCTTGCCTTGGCCAGCAGGCGATCGAGCGCGGTCGTGGCGTTCACGGTGCTGGCAAGGCGGAGCGTAACGGGCGTCTGGCGATCGATGCCCAGGCGCTCGAGCGTCTCCCACTCGACGTCCATGTCGACCTCGGCCTGCTGGGCGATGTAGGCCAGCGCGCTCTCGAGGGGGTTGTCCTGCAGGTTCATCTGCACCCGGCTGGACTCGAGCTGGGACAGCACGCGGCGGTTCTCGGCGCTGTCGACGAACTCGGCCTGGGCCTCGCGGCTCTGGCTGATGGCCGGCCAGTTCTCGGGGTAGTTCACCACGTCCAGCGGCGGGATCAGGGCCCGCTCGGCCTCGATGCGGAACTGGGCGAAGTTCTTGTCGCGCGTCTTGCGGATCTGGTTGTAGTCGACGTAGATGAGGATGTTCTCGTACGCGTTCTTCAGCAGCAGGCCCGAGGGGTTGATCGGGTCGATCAGCAAGAGCTGCTCGATCGTGTCCAGCGCCTCGCGGTACCGCATGTTCATCTGGTACTCGCGGGCCTGGTCCAGCAGCAGGTTGATCGTGCGCTCACGCTCGTTGCGTTGCTGAGCGGCGCGCTGCTCCTGGGCGCTGCGGGCGGCCTCATCCAATTCCTGGGCGCGATCTTCCTGGATCTGGATGGCCGCCGACTCGATGCGGGCCTGCAGGTCGTTCAACTCGCTGATGCGGGCTTCGAACTCCGGCTGGGCGAACACGTCGCGGTTGCGCTGGAAGTCCACGCGGGTGCGCGAGAGCTGGGCGCGAGCGGCACCCAGGTTGCCCTGGGCCAGCTGGCGCTCGACTTCGTTGACGCCCACCCGGAACTCGGCCAGGGCGTTCTGGCGGACCAGGTCGCGGGTGCCGCCCAGGCCTTCCTGCCCGCTCGGCCGGCCCGAGAGCCGCACGTCGATCTCGTCGATGCGGGTGGCGACCAGCTCGCGCTCTTCGGGGGTCAGCAGGTCCTGGTTGGCGCGGACCAAAACGTACAGGCGGCGGGCCTCGGCCAGCTCGCCGGCCTCGAAGGCGGCGTTGGCCTGGCTCAGGTTGGCCCGGGCCTCCTGTTGGATGGCCTCGCGGAACAGCTCTTGGGGATCGCCTTGCTGGCCGCCAGCGGCGGGCTGGCCGTCCTGGCGGCCGCGGACCACGCCAGCCTGCACGCCCGCGGCGGCGGCGGCGCTGGCGTCGAAGGTCGTGCCGGCCGAACGCTCGGCATCGGCCACGCGCAGCTCCATGCGGCTGAGCTTCTCGCCTTGCTTGCGATCCAGCTCGAGGCCCGCCCGGCGGACCACGGCCAGCTGGCTCTTGGCCTGGGCGTAGCGGCCCGCGTCCAGGTCGGCGGCGGCCTGGCTCAGGGCGTCGGCCACGAGCGGACGCAGCGCTGCCTGGCGGCGTTCGATCTGAGCCTGCGCCTCGGTCGCCCGCGTGAACAGGGCCGAACCAGCTTCGGCTGCCTCGAGCACCGACGCCACGCGGCTGGCGGCGAAGGCCAGGTTGCCCTCGGCGATGGCCAGGTCGGCCTGCTGCAGGGCGATCTCCAGGCGATCGGCGCCCGAGATCTTCTGGCGGATGTTTCGCAGCGCGACGAGGGTCTCGGCTCGCTCATCGCTGGAGCCCGTCGCGTCGCTCAGGGCGCTCATGAGCGTGGCCTGGGCCCGGACGAACTGGCCCTGGGCCATCAACTGGTCGGCCTGGGCCCGCGCCTGGGCCAGGGTGGCGACGCTCGTCTCATCGGCCAGGGCCGTCAGGGCCGAGGCGTGCAGCGAGGTGGCCAGGGCCAGGGCGAGGAGGCGACGGGGGGTCCTGCTGGTGCTCATGCCAAGCTCCAAAGTGTGCGGTGTGGGAACGGCGGGCGGGAATAGGGCGGGAGCCGCTCTGGATCGTGTGGGTGCTCGTGGTGTCGGACGTGTACGCGTGTGCGTCTGGCTCGTTACCGGAGGGCCATCATTGGCGCGTGTCGGTCGCCTGGCCCGCAGGGGCGAAGCGTCGAGCCGACGGTCGGGAGGTGGTCGCCTTGGGCGGTCGCTCCCGGGGTTGGCCCCGGGTGTGCCCGGGGCGTGGGTGTTCAGTTGATACCCGTGGCACACGCCGCGGGATGCACGCTCGGACCAGAAAATCGGCCCGGACTCAAGCGGCTGGAGGATAATCACCACCCCCCGCCAGAGCAACTCCCCTTTTCGCGTCGTGGCGGGCCCCTGCCCTGCCACCGCGCGATCCGGGTGGGCGGCTATTCGAGCCAGCGGCTGGCGAGGATCCGTCCGGCGGCGTCATTGGCCAGCGCTTCGTCCAGAAGCCGGGCGATCTCGGGCGGCTCGCTGGAGGCGTCGTCTTCGAACGCGTCCTGGCCCCGCTGGCCGCCCGCCGGCGAGGCGCCGGCCGATGGTTGGTGTTCGGGCGGGGGTGTCACCAGCGGCGCCGGCTCGCTCGACCGCGCCAGGTGGGCCTCGGGCGGCGACGGCTCGCCCCCACCACCCCCACCACCCCCACTGCGTCCGGCGGGCGCCGACAGGAACGACGCGAGCTCGCGCCGCCACAGGCGATCGGCCGAGATCAGCCGCGGACCGAAGCCGTCGGCCACCGACACGCCCCGGGGCGCCTCGGGCAGCTTCTCCACCGCCTGCACGGCCAGGTCCTCGGCCTCGCGCCAGCAGCGGGCGGCCAGCAAGACCTCGGCGTACCGCACGCGCGGGCCGGCCTGATCGGCGCGGCCACCCCCACGATCACCCCCGCCTTTGCCTTCAACCTCGCCTTCGCCCCCGCCTTCGGCGCTGGCCTTCCGGGCGGCGGCCGTCTGATCGCCCTCGGCCGGCATGGGCGGGTCGACCCGGACCAGGCACCGCCAGCCGGTGACGCCCAGCTCGCGGCCGTCGTCGTCCAGGTTGCGCTCCACGTCGATGTTCAGCGTCATGCCCCACAGGTCCACCAGGGCCTCGGCGACCTCCTCGGGCCCGGGCAGCTCGGGGCGGTCGTCGGGGGTCAGGAGCACGCTGCGGTGCTCGTGGCTCACCGCGTCGGCGGCCATGACCTCCACCGGCGGCTGGTCGCCCTGGCGGCGTGGCCGGCCCGGGCCGTGCTCGGCGACCCCGCCCAGGTTGGGCAGCTCGAAGGCCGCCAGCAGCCGGTCGACCCGTTCCTTCTCGCTGGTCTCCACGCGCACGGTCAGCACCTTGTGCTCGTCGAGGAACAGGTACATGAACGGCTCCTCGCTCATGGCCCCGAAGCCGCACAGGCCATCCTCAAAGAGGAACGGCTCGTACCACCGCAGCCCGTCGTACAGGCTCTCGACGCCCACCAGCTCGTAGGCGATGTAGGGATCGATCTCCCTGAAGGCGTCGTTCCCCAGCACGTCCAGGATCGGATAGATCCGCCCGGGCAAGAGGCTCAGCAGCGCCGAGCACAAGGGCTTCAGGCGCTCGGCCGACACCAGGATCTCGTAGACGTAGCGGTCGGGCCACTCCTCCCACTCCTCGTCGCCGTCGGCCGGCTCGAAGTCGACCGTGTAGCCGCTCGTGGGCGCGATGGGCTCGACCGGGTAGACGCCCAAAGGAAAGGCGAAGCCGTTGACGCGGACACGCTCGAGGGCGGGGTTGAGCAGGCATCGGTGCATTGGGGGGATGCTAGGGGGAGCTGGAGAAGCGACGGAGCGAAGGAGCACGCTCGGCCATACCCACCCGATCCGACGCCGAAGCATCCGCCGAGCGAGTCTTCGAGCGAAAGCGCATGCGGAGGCGAGGCCTGCCAGAGCCCGGGCGCCAGCCCGCAAGCGAGCAACGCGAGCGCCTCAAGAAAACTACCTTTGGTCGAGCCCCGGCGCAGCGTCCCTGTCTTCAGGGGCGCTGCGCCGGGGCGTCGAGCGTGGGCGCATGTCCGAGAACGGCGACGCCGAGTTGATCCCAGCGGGCACGGACATGGCCTGGGCGGGCACGGGAGTGATCCCGGCGGGCACGGAGACGAGGTCCCCGGGCACGGAGGAAGGGGCCGCGGGCTCAAGGACGATCCCGCCGGGCACGGAGGAACGTCCAGCAGGCATGCACGCGAAATCGGCGGGCAGCGAACCGAGGTCCGCGGCTGCGGAGCCGAACGCGGCGGGCATGGACGCGAATCCGGCCCGCACGCGCGGCGTGATGCGGCCCCTGTGGGTCCGTGCAGCCGTCGGCCGGTGTGCCGGTACCATCGGGCGTGCGCTCGAACAACCAGCCATGGCGGGGACGGGAGGGGTGCCGGCGGCGCATCGCCCGGCGGGTCGCCATCGCGCTGGCCGTGGGCGCCCTGCTGGCCATCGCCAGCGTGCCGGTGGGCACGGGCGTGCGGCTCGCGCGCGAGGCTCGGGGGCTCAGCGTCGGCGCGTGGCCGCTGGAGCAGGGCAGCGCGGACGCGATGGTCTATTGGGAGCTGGACGCCGCCGGCACCCGGCACGAGCGTGTGTTCGTGCTCGGCCACGATGGGGAGATGGTGATCCATCCCTCGACGCTCGACCATGCCCAGGTGCCCAAGGGCGTGCACGACGAGCTGCGGTCGCGGTATGCGGGTTACGACGTCTTCTGGGGCGGCTTCCCATTCGTTGCCGCGGTCGGGTGGCGCGAGTGGCCCTACGCCACCGGCGAGTTGGTGCCGGATCAGTCGCCGCGCCCCGGCGGGCCTCGGCATGGAATGGGGTTGCTTTATGCCGAGCGGTCGAACAGCGACTTGGTGTGGGCCGTCCCGGTGTACCCGGTCTGGCCGGGCCTCATCGGCAACACGCTGCTCTACGCCGCGGGCGTCATGCTGCTGCTCACGCTCCCGGCCTGGTGGCGGCGCTACGTCCGCCGGTGGGAGGGGCGCTGCGCCGCGTGCGGATACGAACTCGGCGAAGGCGTCTCGACGTGCCCGGAGTGCGGGTTGATTGCCCGGGCATGATCTTGCTCGCCCTCCAGAACGCCTTCGACGCCGGGGGCCCATAGCCTGTCGCCATGCCCCCACCACCCAGCCTCTTCGACGGCACCGCCCTGGAACGGCCCGTGACCTGCGAGCATTGCGGCGAGCCGCTCGAGCGGTGCCGATGCGCGAAGGACCGGGCGGGGCGGGCGGTCGATCCTGCCGGCGTGTCGCCGCGCGTCAGGCGCGAGAAGCGGCGCGGCACGTGGTGCACGATCGTCGCCGAGCTGGGGCTCTCCAAGGATGACGCGAAGGCCCTGCTCAAGGAAATGCGCACCGGCCTGGGCACCGGCGGCGGGCTGGGGGACGCCAAAGACGGCGCGATCGAGATCGTCCTCCAGGGCGACCACCGCGACGCCGTCGTGCAGCGGCTGAGCGCCAAGGGATACAAGGCCAAGGCCGCGGGCGGCTAGGCGAGCGTCTGGCGCACGGCCTCCAGCAGCGAGTCCGCCACGCGCGCACGCGTGCCGCCGGTCGCGGCCTCGAGCTCGGCCCGGTCGTGGGCGCCGCAGGTCAGGCCATACACCGCCCCGCAGCCGGCGGCCACGCCACTGGCGATGTCCACAGGCGTGTCGCCCGCGTACGCGATGCTGGCGGGATCGGTAGCGCCCAGGCGGCGCATGGCCTCGTGGATCAGGTCCGGCGCGGGGCGGCCGCGCTCGACCTCGTCGCTGCCCACGAGCACGGCGTAGTCGATCTCCGAGGCGTCGAGCAATCGCAGCGCGGGCGCACGCGCGAAGCCGGTGACGTAGCCGACGGTGATATTCCTGGACGCCAGGATGGCCATCGCCTCGCGCACGCCGTCCAGCACCGGCGGCGGGCTGCGCTCGATGGCCTCGAGCATGAACGCGTCGAACGCATCGGTCATGCGCTCGATCAGCCCGGGCTCACCCACGCGATCGGGCGCGTGCTCGCCGACGACTTCCTGGAACAACTGCGACTTCTTGCGGCCCGTATTGACGCGGACCTCCTCGGCTAGGACCTGGACGCCCAGCAGCTCGCGGTACACGCGATGGAACACGGCCTCGAACCCGCCGGACCGCACGACGGTGCCCGAGATATCAAGCAGGAACGTGTTGATCACGCGGTCGTCCATGGCGCGTGGCTACGCCACCCAATCGAAGTCGGCGATGACAGGCGCGTGGTCGCTGGGCTGCTTGCCCTTGCGCTCGTCGCGGTCGACGCGGGCGTCGGTGCAGGTCGTGGCCAGTTCCTTCGTCGCGTAGATGATGTCGATGCGCAGGCCGTCGCCCTTGGGGAAGGCGAGCTGGCGGTAGTCCCACCAGCTGTAGACGCCGCCCTCGGGGTGCTTCTCGTGCAGGGTGTCGACCAGGCCGAAGCCCTCGACGTGCCTGAGCCCATCTCGCGCCTCGGGCACGCAGTGGGTCGTGTCCTTCCACTTGTCGAGCTTGGCGACGTCGGCGTCGTATGGCGCCACGTTCATGTCGCCGGCCATGATGATGGGCTCGGTGTTCTCATGGCGTGCGTCGAGCAGGGCGCGGAGGCGCTCCATCCAGGCGAGCTTGTACGCGAACTTGTCGCTGCCCACCTCGCCGCCGTTGGGGAAGTAGGCGCTGTAGACGCGGACGCCTTCCACCATGGCCGAGATGAGCCGGGCATGGTCGTCCTCCGGCCCGCCATCGCCCTGGAAGCCGCGGACGACGTCGGTAGGCTCGGCCTTGCTCAGGATGGCCACGCCGTTGTAGGTCTTCTGGCCGTAGACGGCCGCGTGGTAGCCCAGGCGCTGGAGGTCTTCGCACACCGGGCCGGGCAGTTCGGGGGCCTTGAGCTCCTGGAGGCAGACCACGTCGGGCTCGTGGCGTTCCAGGACGCCCGCCAGCCGCTCGCCGCGGACCTTGACCGAGTTGACATTCCACGTCATGACGCGCACGCGGCGATGCTAGCATTAAGGGCGCTTCACGACCTGTTCGGCGGACCAGCGCCAACGGGCCGGTTTGTTCGGTATGTAGGTGGTTTTTCTGGACGTAGGCCTTGGCCCCGCCCGACGGGGTGCATAGACCTTTTCTGTACGTTTGGAATCTGGCTCGGGCGGCAGGGTCCGGCGCGTATGCCGGATCGACCCGAGCGCCCCGGGTCGGCGGCCATTGTCTGCGCCGGCCCAGCAACCGGAAGGATGCACTCGCCGTGCGCACTGGAATCACCATGGAGCAGGATCCCGCGTCTACAACCCATGGAAGCCGAAGCCAGGGGGGGCAGCAGCCCCGTCAGAACCACCAGCATTCCACGCCACCCCTGGAGCCCGCGTGGGACCACGCCGAGGACAGCTTCGCACGTGACGTGTTCACCGATGCGATGATGCGCCGGCGTCTGCCCAAGGAGGCGTACAAGAAGCTCCAGCAGACCATCCAGCATGGCGAGCCCCTGGACGCCACCATCGCCGACGCGGTCGCGGTGGCCATCAAGGACTGGGCGATGGCCAACGGCGCCACGCACTTCACCCACTGGTTCCAGCCGCTCACCGGGCTGACCGCCGAGAAGCACGACACCTTCCTCAAGCCCGACGGCGATGGCGGCGCCATCAGCGAGTTCACCGGCCAGGCCCTCGTGCAGGGCGAGCCGGACGCGTCGAGCTTTCCCAGCGGCGGCCTGCGGACGACCTTTGAGGCCCGCGGCTACACCGCCTGGGACGCCACGAGCCCGGTCTTCCTGAGTCGCTTCGGCGATACGGTGACGCTCTGCATCCCCACCGCCTTCGTGAGTTGGACCGGCGAAGCGCTGGACAAGAAGACGCCCCTGCTGCGCTCGATGGACGCCATCAACACGCAGGCCATGCGGGTTCTCAAGGCCCTGGGCGAGGTGGGCGACACCACCCGCGTGTTCTCCACCGTGGGCGCCGAGCAGGAGTACTTCCTCGTCGACCAGGCGGTCGCCCGCACGCGGCCCGACCTGTCCATCTGCGGCCGGACCGTGTTTGGCGATACGCCCATCAAGGGTCAGAAGCTCGAGGACCACTACTTCGGTTCGATCCCCGAGCGTGTGCTGAGCTTCATGAGCGAGGTCGAGCGCATCCTGTACCGCAAGGGCGTGCCCGTGGCCACGCGGCACAACGAGGTGGCGCCCGGGCAGTTCGAGATTGCCGCCCACTTCGAGCCGGCCAACGTGGCCTGCGACCACCAGATGCTGGTCATGGAAACGCTGCGACGCGTGGCCCCGCGGCACGGCTTCTTGTGCACGCTGCACGAGAAGCCCTTTGCCGGCCTCAACGGCAGCGGCAAGCACGTGAACTGGTCGCTGGCGACCGACGACGGCCGCAATCTGCTAAGCCCCAAGAGCGAGCCGCACACCAACCGGCTCTTCCACGCCTTCCTGGCGGCGGTCATCCGTGCGGTCGACCTGCACGCCGACCTGCTGCGGGCGAGCATCTCGAGCGCGGGCAACGACCATCGCCTGGGCGCTAACGAGGCCCCGCCGGCGATCATCAGCATCTTCCTGGGCGACATGCTGACCGACCTGGTCGAACAGTTCGCCAGCGGCGGCACGGCCAGCAGCTCGCGCAAGGGGGACACCATGGACCTGGGCGCCACCACGCTGCCCGAGTTCATCCGCGACGCGGGCGACCGCAACCGGACCAGCCCCTTCGCCTTCACGGGCAACAAGTTCGAGTTCCGCGCCGTCGGCTCGTCGGCGGCGATTGCCTTCCCGGTCACGGTGTTGAATACGATCGTGGCCGAGAGCCTGGCGAGCTTTGCCGACGAGCTTGAGAAGGCCAGCGACACGCAGGAATCGCTCAGCAAGATCATCCAGCGCGTCTCGACCGAGCACAAGCGCGTGATCTTCAACGGCGACAACTACTCCGAGGAGTGGGTGAAGGAAGCGGAGAAGCGCGGCCTGCCCCACATCACCTCGTCGGCCGAGGCCTTCCGCGCCCTGGCCAACGACAAGAACCGCACGCTGTTCAACTCGCTGGACGTGCTGAGCCCGCTGGAGACCCAGAGCCGGGCCAACATCTTCGCCGAGAAATACGCGACGCAGGTCCGCATCGAGGCGTTGACCCTCCGCAACTTGAGCCGAACGGCCATCCTGCCCGCTGCGGTGCGTCAGCTCCGGGAGTTGGCCGGCGCGGTGTCGGCACTCTCCGATGCGGGCATCGACCCGGCCGAGAATCGCACGGCGCTTGAGGACCTTGCCGGCCTGGTGTCGGGCCTGCGACGCGAGTTGCAGAACCTGGACGCGGCGCTCGAAGAGGAAGAGCCCGAGTACGCGCTCGACCTGGCCGACCACACGCATCATCGCATCATTCCGGTCATGGAGGCGGTGCGGGCGAAGGTCGACGCCATGGAGAAGGTCGTCTCGCAGGACCTGTGGCCCGTGGCCGACTACAACGAGTTGCTGGTCACGCAGGCCTGATTCCAACCTCCTGATCTCGACGCGAAACACCTGTCGGGCCCGGATGCACGTCCGGGCCCGTTTCGTGCGCTCAACGCCCTGCAATGCTGAAAATACGCTTGTGTTCTTCGGAGCTTTCGGGTAGGCTGAGGGGCCCTCGAACGTTGAGGACCCCCAAACCACGCGGAGATTGAGACATGGTTATTCGGACTTTTCTTGCGGGCCTGGCCGTTCCGGTCCTGGCCGCCTCGTGCCTCGCTCAGGATGCGGTGCTCCTGGTTCCCGATTCGACCAACGACACCATCGCGGCCTTCGACCCGTTTGACGGGAGCCTGATCGATCCGGTGTTTATCGACCTGGTGCCCCTTGATGCAGGCACGCCCAAGGGGATCGCGCAGGTCGGCGACGAGATCTGGGTGAGCGACCAGATCCGCGACCGCGTGGATCGTTTCACGCTGGACGGCGACTACATCGACTCCATCGGCGGACAGGTGCCCGGCGGTGGGCTCGACAACGTACGCGGCGTGAACGTGATCGGCGATGAGGTCTGGGTGTTCAACGCTGGCACCAACAACGACGCGCCGGGCAACGCCATCGTTCGCATCGATCCCAGCACGGCGTCGATCATCGGCAACATCCCCCTGGGCGCGTCGCCATGGTTCGCGCTGCCCTACAACGGAGAGGTTCTCGTCACCATCGATGATCAGCTCGACCGGTACGACGAGGCTGGCAACTTCCTTGGCCAGTTCTTCGCCCCCGGCCAGCTCAACTTCCTTCAGCAAACGAGCGAGACCAGCGCCGGCACGGTGCTCGTGGGCGCCTTCAGCTCGCCATCGGGCATCTGGGAGATCAGCGTCGACGGTGGGCTGCTGGACGTCATATCCGGCACCCAGGACTCGGGCGCCCGGGCCGGCTGGGAGTTGGGCGATGGCAGCATCATGTGGACGAACGGCGATGGCGTGAACGTCACTGATCCGGCGTCTGGTTCGACCATCAACGTGCTCGACGGCAACGGCCAGTTCATCATGATGCTGGGCGAAGCCGAGCCCTGCTACCCCGATTTCGATGAAGACGGGCAACTGACCATCTTCGACTTCCTGGCCTTCCAGAACGCATTTGACAGCGGCGACCTGATCGCCGACTGCGACGCCGATGGCTCGCTGACGCTCTTTGACTTCCTGTGCTTCCAGAACGCCTTCGACGCCGGCTGCGAGTAAGTCTCTGGCTTGATTGAAGTTGCGTGGGGCCGCTCCGAAAGGGGCGGCCCCTTGTCATATGAGAATCCTGCTAAATACCAAACAAACGTTCGACCCACCCGACTGCTTGGAGTACCATCCGCGAGCGGGGCCGGGGGGCCCCTGACTCACCCCACCGCCGGCACGGCCGGCTCACACGGGAGAAGGAACATGAGCGCCACCACGATCGATGCGAGCAAGACCCAGGAGAGCATGAAGGTCGGCAAGCGGCTGGTCGAGCTCTGCCAGCAGGGCGAGAACCGCAAAGCCATCGAGGAGCTGTACGCCGACACCGTGAACGTCGTCGAGGCGATGGACTGCACCCAGATGCCCGGGTACGACGAGGCGCCCCAGGACTTTAAGGACGCCCACCCCACCGGCCCCACGCCCAAGGCCCAGTTGCTCAAGGGTGCCGACTGGTTCTTCGACAACATGGACATCCACGGCGGCGACGTCAAGGGCCCATATCCATTGGGCGACGAGTTCGCCTGCTTCATGAGCCTCGATTGCACGCCCAAGACCGGACCCATGGCTGGCCAGCGCATGGACATGAGCGAGTGCTGCGTGTACAAGGTCAAGGACGGCAAGATCGTCGAGAGCCGGTTCTATTACGGCATGGACTGCTGAGCGGCTCCGCTCGGCGACGATCGGTGAATCGCGGAGAGGGAGAGATGCTTCTCCACGAGCCCGCGTTCCTTCGGGGACGCGGGTCTTTCGTTAGAGCTCTTCCTCGAGCGCCCGGCGGTAGCGTTCCAGCACGGCCGCGCGGGTGACCAGGCCCAGGGGGCGGCGATGGCCCGTGATGTCGGGCGGGCCCAGCAGCGGCAGGCTGGCGATGTCGTCGTCCTCGAAGCGTTCGAGCACGACGTCCAGCGTGTCGGTGGTCACCACGGCGGGCAGATCGCTGCGCATGAGCTCGGCCACCAGCAGCAGCGGGATGGCCTCGCGATCGATCAGCGCGGTGCGCATGTCTCGGCCGGTCACCATGCCGATGTGGTCGCCCTGGCTGTCGACGACGACGAAGTCCGGCACGCGGCTGTTGGCGTGCAGGGTGATGAGCTTGCTCAATGGGTCGCTGGCGTACACCGGCTCGCCCGGCAGGGGCACCACCGGCACGCTCGTCGCCGAAATCTTGCGGAGGATGGCCAGGTCGCCCGTGCGGCCGATCCGCAGGCCCGCCCGCCGGAGCGGGTGGGTGTAGATGTTGTCGCGGTCGATGGCCTGGCTGAGCAGCGTCGCGACGACGGCCGCCAGCATGATGGGCAGCAGCACGTAGGGGTCGCGCGTGAGCTCGAAGAGCATCAGGATCGCCGTCAGGGGGCCGTGCGTGCTGCCGGCGACCACGGCGGCCATGCCAACAAGGGCGTACGCGGCCGGGCTGCTCTCGGCGGGCAGGAGGCCCACGCGATCGAGCGCCACGCCCAGGGCGGCCCCGCCCGCGGCCCCGATGAAAAGGCTGGGGGCGAACACGCCGCCCGAGCCGCCGCTGGAGAGCGTCACGCTGGTCGCCGCGGCCTTGAAGACCACCAGCAGGGCGATGAGCCAGATGGCCATGGGCAGGGCGGCGCTGGCGTGGGCGTCGTGGCCCGTCGCGTGACCAGACGCGTGCTCTCCGGCCTGCGCGGCCGCCTCCATGATCTCGGGCGCCGCGCCATAGCTGGTGGGCTCGAGCAGCCAGCGGATGGTCTCGTAGCCGTTGCCGAAGAAGCTCGGCACGTCGGTGGCCTGGCTGGCCGGATCGCCGCCGGCGGCGCGGACCATCAGGATCCAGGCGATGCCCAGGGCGCCCAGGACCAGCCCGCCGGTAATGGGCGCCACCAGCCAGTGCAGCTTGAGCTTGCCGTAGAAGTCCTCGCACCAGTGCAGGCTGCGGTTGAAGCCCACCGCCAGCAGGCCGCAGAGCAGCCCCAGCACGATGTAGTTTGGAAACTCCAGGGCGGTGAACCTCAGGTTCTCGAACGTGGTGACGGTGAAGATCGCCTCGTTCTGGCCCTGGGCCATGTGCGTGACGGCCGCGGCGAACACGGCCGAGACGACGATGGGCGTGAAGGTCTTCAGCGAGAAGTCGCGCAGCAGGATCTCCAGCGCGAAGAAGACCCCCGCGATGGGCGCATTGAAGATGGCGCTGATGCCCGCCGCCGCGCCGCAGCCCACCAGCGTCATCATCTGCTCGCGCGGCACGCCCAGCCGCTGGCCGACGACCGAGCCGGCCGTCGCGCCGATCTGCACGATGGGCCCCTCGGTGCCCGCCGACCCGCCGCTGGCGACCGTCGCGATGCTGGCGGCGACCTTGGTCAGGCCCACGCGCGCAGGGATATGCCCGCCTTTTTCGATCAGCGCCCGCATCACCTGGGGCACGCCGTGGCCCCTGGCGTCGCTGGCGAACAGGCGGACCAGGATGCCCGTGAGGGCCATGCCCACGACCGGGCCCAGGAACAGCAGCCACACGGGCAGGGCGATCTGGGCGCTCCTGACCTGCTTCTCGGCGTAGTGCAGCGCCTCGGCGAAGCCCAGCGTGCCCAGGCCGGTGAGCGTGCCGACGATGGCCCCCAGGGCCACCACGTACCACTCGCGCTTCAGGCGCAGGCGCTTGGCGAGCGTCGGCAGGAAGCCCGATCTGGCGGCGGAGTCGGCCATGGGGACCGGCAATATAGCGGGGCGGGCGTCCCGCGTCGGGCGGACGATGCCCAGGTTCGCCCGCCACGCCGCAGCCACGCCGGGCCGGCGGCCGCCGGTTTCCGCCGGCTCGCGAATGCCTCCGACGCGGGGCGCGGGCGGCGCGGCCGCGGTTTGGTCGGGTTCGCGTGCGTTGTGGGCGGGTTCTGGGCGGGTTTTCGCGTCTGACGGCCCGTGACGAGGGGTCGGAGCCCGGTCGGGCGGGCAGCGATCGCCGATTGCTACCCGGACATCGCCGATCGCTGCCCGGACATCGTCGATTGCTGCCCGGACATCGCCGATCGCTGCCCAGTCATCGTCGATTGCTGCCCGGACATTGCCGATCGCTGCCCAGTCATCATCGATTGCTGCCCGGACATTGCCGATCGCTGCCTACGGATCCCGCCTGCGCGCCCGGCTCTACAGTGCCCCGAGACGCATGCAGCCCGCCCCCCAGCCCGATTCCCAGCCCAATTCCCAGCCCAATTCCCGGGAGGATCCATGAGTAACCCTACAGACGCCTACCACCCCCACCCCCACTACCCCATCGACGAGACCCACGACTCGAAGCTTCAGAGCTGGGTCGAGAGCGCCAACGACCCGGGGACGGACTTTCCGATCCAGAATCTGCCGCTGTGCGTGCTCTCCGGCGAAGGCTTCGCGAATCAGGTCGGCGTTGCGATCGGAGACCAGTTTCTTCGACTCGAGAAGCTGTTCGCCAACGACGTGATCGAGGAGATCGTCACCGACGCTGAATCAGAATCACTTGAGGAGTTGATCCAGCATGGCCGGGACGGATGGGCACACTTTCCGTCTTGGCATGCGTGGTGGCTGCTCTTCGACCAACCCGATCTCCGCCGCTTTCTTTCTCGCCTGCTTCGGGTTGAGAACAAAGCGGCCGCGGACAAGGCAGGCCTGAACAACTTTCTGGTGCCGCTCTCGCAGTGCACGTTCGCTAGTCCTGTGCCTGACATCGGCGACTACACCGACTTCTACGCCTCCCTCTACCACGCCACCAGCGTTGGCAGCATGTTCCGGCCCGACAACCCGCTGCTGCCCAACTACAAGCACATCCCCATCGGCTACCACGGCCGGGCGTCGAGCATCGTGCCCAGCGGCACGGACGTGCGCCGGCCCGTGGGCCAGCAGGCGCCCGCCGAGGACGGCGGCGCGCCCAGCTTCGGGCCTTGTAAGTTGCTCGACTACGAGCTGGAGATGGGCGTGGTCGTCGGGCGTGGCAACGAGCTTGGTGACGCCATCGACATCGCCGACGCCGAGAAGCACATGCTGGGCTTGTGCCTGGTCAATGACTGGTCGGCCCGCGACCTGCAGAAGTGGGAGTACCAGCCGCTGGGCCCCTTCCTGGCCAAGAGCTTCGCGACAACCGTCAGCCCCTACATCGTGACGATGGAGGCGCTCGCGCCCTTCCGGGTGCCCGCGTTCCAGCGGGACGCCGGCGATCCGTCGCCGCTGCCGTACCTGATGAGCGACGCCAACAGCGCCGCGGGCGGCTTCGATATTACCTTGGAGGTCTACCTCTCCAGCGAGCAGATGCGGCAGAAGAAGATGGAGCCGATGCGCATCAGCCGCGGCAACTTCAAGGACATGTACTGGACGCTCGCCCAGATGCTGACCCACCACAGCAGCAACGGCTGCAACATGCGGCCCGGCGACTTGCTTGCATCAGGAACGGTCAGCGGCAAGACGCGCGACAGCCGCGGCTGCCTGCTCGAGCTCACCTGGAACGGCGACGCGTTCGCCAGCCCGCCCAAGCTCGTGCCGGGAACGGATCGCACGCCCATCACCCTGCCCACCGGCGAAGAGCGCAAGTTCCTGGCCGACGGCGACGAGGTCATCATCAAGGGCTATTGCGAGCGCGAGGGCTTCCGGCGCATCGGGTTTGGCGAGTGCCGGGGGATCATCACGCCGGCACGGTCGGTCTGATCACTTCCTGAGCATCCCGAACCGCCATGGCTTGTCCGCCCCGCGGACGCTGGTGATGCCCGTGAAGCCGCTGACCTTCTCGGCCCGCTCGACCGACACGAAGGCCTCGGGGGCGATCTTGGCGACCTTCTCCATGACGTCGGGCACGATCTTGCGCCGCACGGCCAGGAACACCATCTCGACGGGCCCCTGACCGCCGTTGGAGCCGCCCAAGCCGTCGACTCGGGTCGCGCTCAGGCCGTTGGCGCGCAGTTGGTCGGCCAGCAGCAGCTCGGGCTTGGGGTTGATCACGCGGATGACCCGCCAGCCGATGGCCAGCCGCTGCTCAATGCTCATGCCAACGAGCGTGCCCACGGCGAAGCCAGCGCCGTAGGCGATGAGCGCGACGACGCTGTCGAGGTAGGCGATGGCCTTGCCCACGGCGATGACCCAGATGATGACCTCGAAGAAGCCAAGCAGGGCCGACACGTACTTGTGCCCGGCCATGACCATCATCATGCGGACGGTGCCGATGGGCACGTCCAGCAGGCGGGCGGCGAAGATCAGGACGACGACGTACCACTCGGGCATGGGGCTGGACCTCCGTGAACCCCAATCGTCGCACCAGTTCGTCGGCGATCAATCCCGGTCAGGCCCGGATGACGGCTGGAATCACGGTAGGCTCTCGTAGAACGCGTCCAGGTCGGCCTTGAGCTGCTCGAGCGAGGGCTGGTGCACGTACATCATGTGGCCCGCGGGATAATACGCCGTATCGATGCGGTCGCGGTACGCCGGGTCGAGCTTCATGCGGTTGAGCGTGGTCTCGGCGGCGAAGAAGGGGGTCGCCAGATCGTGATGGCCCATGGCGACGAAGACGCGGGTGTGCGGCTGGCGATGCATGGCGTCGCGCAGGCGATCGGCCACGCTCACGTAGCGGTCGCGGCCGGCCGAGCCATAGTCCCAGGGCCACACGCCGGTGAGGATCTCGTAGGGCAGGTCGCTCTCGTAGCCCAGCTCGCCGCGGACGTAGGCGTTCAGGGCCTCGGTGTAGTTGCTGCGGATGGCCTCGTAGCTGGCGTCGTAGGAGTAGCTGTCGCCCACGTGGTCGGCGTCGATGCCCAGGAAGCGGGCGTCCAGCCGGCCGACGGTCTTGCCGCGGTGGCGCAGCAGTTCCTTGGCGAATCGGGGCAGGCTGACTCGCAGGTCGGCGTCCTCCAGGTACTGCGGGCTCAGGCCGGTCAGCTCGCTCATCGTCGTACGGACGCGGCTGCGCTCGGCCTCGTCGAGGCTGGCGCCCCTGAGCAGCGCGGGCAGGTATTCGTCCAGCGCGAAGCGGCGGGCCTCGGCGATGACGTCCTCGACGGGGCGCTCCTGCCACTTCCGGGGCAACGCCTCGTGGTAGTGTGCCGTCGCGGCGTAGCTGGGAAGGATCATGACGTAGGGCAGGTCGTTGCCCTCGCCGAAGCGGATGGTCTGGAACTCGAGCACGGGGCTGACCAGGACGACGCCGCTGACGGCAATGCCGTGGCGGCTGTGGAGACGCTGGGCCAGGCCCGCGGCGCGCGTGGTGCCGTAGCTCTCGCCGGCGATGATCTTGGGGCTGCCCCACCGCTCTTCGCGCGTGAGGTACATGCGGATGAAGTCGGCGACGGAATCGAGGTCACTCTCCAGGCCGTGGAACTGCTTCTCGCTGGTGCCCTCTTCGGCCCGCGAGTAGCCGGTGGAGACCGGATCAATGAACACGAAGTCGCTCTGGTCGAGCAGGCTGTGGGCATTGGGGATCACGGCGTAGGGCGGCGGTCCGGGGTTGCCTACTTCGTCGGCGTACGCAACGCGACGCGGACCGAAGATGCCCAGGTGCAACCACACGCTGCTGGATCCCGGCCCGCCGTTGAAGCTGAAGGTGATGGGCCGCTGGGCCGGGTCGGGGAACTTCGCGCTATCGGCGCCGCCATCGATCCTGCGGTAGGCGATGTAGAAGAGGTTGGCCGTGGCCTCGTCCTTGTCGTTGACGAGGGTGATGGTGTCGGCGGTGGCTTCGTAGTGGATGGTCTGCCCGTCGATCTCGACGCTGTGCCGCGTGACGCTGGGGGCGTCGGGGTAGCGCTGGAAGGCGGCCTTGGGAGCAGACTCCGTGGGCTCGGGCTCTTGGGCGAGTCCGGGACAGGTGAGCACGGCCAGGGCCACGGCAGCAATCATGGTCTTGAGCATGGGCCATGCTATGTATCAAAGCACAGAAAAACCCCTCGCGTATGCGAGGGGCTCGTACGCACTCGAAACGATCTGTTACCGCTTCTCGATGGGGGTGTACTCGACCTTGTGCGGACCGACGTAGTTGGTCGTGGGCCGGTAGAGCCGGTTGTCCTCGAGCTGCTCGATGACGTGGCCGCTCCAGCCTGCCAGGCGGCTGAGGGCGAACATGGGGGTGAACAGGTCGAGCTTCAGGCCGATGCAGTGGTAGGTGGTGGCGCTGTAGAAGTCGACGTTGGGGTAGATGCCCTTCTTGGCGACCTCGCGCTCCATGACCTCCTCGATGGCGTGGCTCTTCTCGTACAGGTCCATGTTGCCCGTGTCTTCGGCGAGCTGCTTGGCGAGGGTCTGGAGCTCGCTGGCGCGCGGGTCCTTGGCCTTGTAGACCCGGTGGCCGAAGCCCATGATCCGGTCCTTGTTCTTGAGCTTGTTCATGACGTAGGCCTCGGCCTCGTCGACGGACTTAAGCTCGTTGAGCATGACCATGACGCCCTCGTTGGCCCCGCCGTGCAGCGGGCCGCGGAGGCTGCCAATGGCGGCCGTCATCGCGCTGTAGAGGTCGCTGAGGGTCGAGATGACCACGCGGGCGGTAAAGGTCGAGTTGTTGAGGCCATGGTCGGCGTGCGTGATCATGCAGATGTCGAAGGCCCGGGCCATGGCGGCCGTGGGCTTCTCGCCATTGAGCATGTACATGAAGTTCTCGCTGAAGCCCAGGGACTTATCAGCGGGCACAAATTGCTCGCCGCGGCGGTGGCGATCGAAGGCGGCCACGATCGCGGGCGTGGCCGCGAGGATCTTCAAGGCCTTCTGGCGCGCGGCGGGCACGTCGTTGGCGTTGGGGTTGTCATCGAAGAGCGCCAGCGAGCTGACCAGTGTCCGCAGCACGTGCATCGGCTGGGCGTCCTTGGGCATGTTCTTGACCAACTCGAGCACGCCCGCAGGCGGGTCATAGTTGTTCCGCAGGTCTTTGGTGAAGGCGTCAAGCTCCGCCTGGGTGGGCAGCTTCTTGTTCCACAGGAGGTAGACCGTTTCTTCGAAGGTCGACGAACGGGCCAAATCGCCGATGGCCAGGCCCACGTACTCCAGCACGCCCTGCTGCCCGTCGATGAAGGACATCTCGGTCTCGGCGGCAACGACGCCTTCCAGGCCTTTACTGAACTCGGGCATCTTCTGCGATCCTCCTGCGGGGTGAAACAATCGGGGGCTGTGCGGGATCCCGCCCCAGGCGGGCTTCGTGGCGGCAGTCTAGCCGTGCTGGTCGCCCGGGGAACGCCCGATGCGGGCTGTCCGCGGGGACTGGCGGGCCGGTGGCCCCGTCCCGGGTACCATCGGCCGTGCTGATCCCCCTGGGCACCGATCGACCGCTCCGCCGAACGCCCGTGGTGACCTATGCGCTGCTGGGTCTCAACATCGTCGCCTACCTGGTCCAGTTGGCCGTCACGAGCAACCTCCCCACGGTCGTTGGGGGCCCGGTGGACATGTTCGTGCTCGATCCGGGCAACAGCGGGTGGTGGACCTGGCTCACCTACGCCTTCCTGCACGGCGGGGCGCTGCACCTGCTGGGGAACATGCTCTTCTTCTGGGTGTTCGCGCAAGCCGTCGAGGACAGGCTGGGGCACGTCGGCTTCGCGGCGTTCTACCTCGTGGGAGCCATCGCGACGGGTCTCGCCCATGCGCTCTTCAAAGATGCCCGGGTCGTGGGCGCCTCGGGTGCCGTGGCCTGTTGCACCGGCGCGTACCTGGTCATGTTTCCGCTCGCGGGCGTGCGCGTGCTGCTGTTCTTCATCCTCATCGGCGTGTTCGTGCTGCCGGCGTGGGTGTTCATCGCGTTGGCCATCGCAAAGGACCTATTCCGCTTCGGCCTGGGCGGCGGCAACGTCGCCGTGGAAGCCCACCTGGCCGGCTACGCGTATGGCTTTACCGTGGCGTTCGTGCTGCTGGCTTTTCGGCTGGTCCCCAGAGAGCCCTACGACCTGTTCACGGCGATCAACCAGCGGCGGCGCCGCGGCAACATCCGGGGCGCGGTGCGCGGCGCCGGGTGGGACAAACCCATGGCGACGAAGGCCACCCGCCGCGAGCGAACCAAGCCCCAGGCACAGACCGCCGACCAATTGCGTCGCGGCATCGAAGCCGCATTGAGCGAGCGCCGGCCCGGTTCGGCCGCCACGATGTATCGCAAGTTGATCGAGGGGCACACGGGCGCCGAGACCAGGCTGCCCCGCGACGCCCAGCTCGATCTTGCAAACGCGCTGTACCAGAAGTCGCAGCACCAGCTCGCGGCGTCGGCGTACGAGGGATTCCTCGAAGAACACGAGCACGACCCGGAGGCCCCGATGGTGCGTGTGCTGCTCGCGCGGATTCTGGCGGACCACCTGGACCAGACCGATCGCGCTCGATCATTGCTCGAACACGCAATCGTGGAACTCAAGGAGGAGCACCTTCGCGATGTCGCGCGTGCTGACCTTGAAGCACTCTCGTCGGAGGAGCACTGATGCCCAGGACGAGGATCAAGATCTGCGGCGTGCGAGACCTGAAGACCGCCGAGATCGCAGCCGAAGCCGGCGCTGATGCCGTCGGTCTCGACTTCCGGCCCGACGCCACGAGCCACGTCGATCCGCAACTTGCCGCCGACATCCTGGCCTCGCTGCCGCCGATGACCACGGCCGTCGCGGTGTACGCCGATCCGACGCTCGACGACTTCCTCGATACCGAGGCCGTCTGCCCGGCGCCGTACAGCCAGCTCCACGGCTCGGAGAAGGACAACCTCGTCCGCCGCATTGGTCCGGACGCCATCAAGGCCGTGCGATACGACGCGGCGACGCTTGATGCCACGCTCCGGCACTGGCACGGCATCGAAGAGGTCTGCGCAATCTTAATCGAAGCGTCGCCAGAGGCCGACTGGCCGGACCTCGCCCCGAAGCTCACCCGACCCATCGCCCTGTCGCAGGCCCGGGTCATCCTGGCCGGCGGGCTGACGCCAGAGAACGTCGCTGGAGTCGTCAAGGCCGCAAGGCCCTGGGGCGTCAGCGTTTCTCGCGGCGTCGAGGGCAGCCCGGGGACCAAGAGCCCCGACCTGATTCGGAAGTTCTGCCGGGCCGTGCGTAGGGCCGATGCTGCGGGCGAGCCGGAATAAGAGATCAATGCAGGTGCATTCTTCTGGTCCGCCACCGGTTTGGGAGCCGGAGGCTGCCATCCGAACCCGGATCAAGGAGACGACAGATGAGCACCAACACCATCGACATCAAGGGCAAGGTCGCGCTGGTCACCGGCGCCAACCGCGGCATCGGCAGGGCCATCACCGAGGGCCTGCTTCAGGCCGGCGCTGCCAAGGTCTACGCAGCCGTTCGCCGGCCCGAATCCGCCCAGCCGCTGATCGACGCGTACGGCGAGCGGGTGGTGGCCGTGCCGTTTGACCTGACGAACGAAGCGACCATCAACAACGCCGCCAAGACGGCTTCGGACGTCGAGATCGTGATCAACAACGCCGGCGTGCTGCGCACCTCCAATGCGTTGGCCGACGACGCGTTCGAGTCGCTGCAATTCGAGATCGATTCGAACGTCTACGGCCTCATGCGCGCGGCCCGCGCGTTCGCACCGGTGCTGAAATCCAACGGGGGCGGCGCGTTCGTGCAGCTCAACTCGGTGGTATCGATGAAGACCTTCCCTGATTTTGCGACCTATTGCGCCTCGAAGGCCGCGTCGTACGCCATCACGCAGGGCCTGCGCGCCCAACTCGGCGAGCAGGGCACGGCTGTCTTCAGCGTGCACCCAGGTCCCATCGCCACCGACATGGGAAGCCAGGCCGGCCTGGACGACATCGCCGAACCGGCGAGCCTCGTGGCCGATGCCATCCTCGCGGCGTTTAAGAGCGGCGATTTCCTGGTGTGGCCAGACAGCATGGCCAAGCAAATCGGCGGCGCATACCAGGGCTTTGCCGACAACGTTGTGACCGCCGAGATGGCCGAGGCCTAAGTGCCGATCAGGCGCGCGTAGATCGACCGAGCCTCGGCAAGGTCTTCGGTGCCCGTGATGATCGCCCGGCCATCGGGAAAGACTGTCAGGCCGAATCGCTTTTCACCCAGCGTGGTCTCGGCTTTCAGCAAGGGCCCTACGCGTCGGCAGGGCCCATGGGCCGCGAGCCTGCCGGCGAGGTCTTCCAATGCGATGGCCGTTCCCTGGGTGGGCGAGATTTGGACGGCCCCGCGACCGCACAGCGCCTGAGCCGCGCTCGTCGCCCCACCATCGAGGGAGTCGAACAGGCCCAGCCCGCAGCAGCGGCACGACGCACGATCGGAGGCGATGTCCTTGAGCCTGAATCGCCGGCGAACGTTTTCGAACAAGTCGAACTCGAGCATGGTGGCGCTCAATAGGTCGACACGCCCCAGCAGCACCTTCATCGCATCGGTTGCCTGTTGCGCGGCGACGATTGAAACGGCCGGCCCCAGCACGCCCGCCGTGTCACAGGTCGGTACGCTGGCCGCCGGCGGAACTTCGGGAAGCACGCATCGCAGGCACGGCGTCGCATGCGGGCCCCCACCGGGCACGAACGTCGCCGCCATGCCCCGGGTGCCGATGACCCCGCCGTAGACATAGGGAACGCCCAGCTTCACAGAGACGTCGTTGAGCAGAAAGCGGGTCTCGAAGTTGTCGGTGCCATCGAGGATGGCGTCGGCACTCTCGGCCAACTCCTCGATGTTCTCGCTCGTAGCATCGGCGGTGATAGGCTCGATCATCACGCCCGAGTTGATCGCCCGCAGCCGGTCTGCTGCCGCGATCGCCTTGGCCTTACCTACATCCGCCTCAGCATACAAGACCTGACGCTGCAGGTTCGTGGGCTCGACCATGTCGCGATCAACGATGCGTACGTGACCCACCCCCGCGCGCACCAGCAGATCGGCCTGGGCACACCCCAGCGCCCCGCATCCCACGATGAGCACCCGTCCCTCGGACAAGCGGCGCTGGCCCGCATCGCCAACCTGTGTGATCATCTTCTGGCGGTGGTAGCGATCAACGGACGGATCCATGCTGAAAGGTTACGCGCACGAAAAAACCGCGAGCTTGCTCGCGGCCTTGACGGGGGACAGTCGGTAGCGACCGACCCTACGCGAAGTGGGCAAACGCCTTGTTGGCGTCGGCCATGCGGTGGGTCTGGTCGCGGATGGTCATGGCCTTGCCCTCGCCGCGGGCGGCGTTGTAGAGCTCGTCGGCCAGGCGGCCGGCCATCGGGCGGCCCTTCTCGCCGCGGGCGCTCGTGATGATCCAGCGGAATGCCAGGCTCTGCTGACGGCGGCCCTTGACCTGCTGGGGCACCTGGTAGTTGGCGCCACCGATGCGCTTGCTGCGCACCTCGACGTACGGCTTCACGTTGTCGATGGCCATCAGGAAGAGCGTGAGCGCGTCTTCGGGCGCGTCGGGGTTGTTCTCTTTCTTGAGCTTCTCGTCGATCAGGTCCATCGCGTCATAGACAACACGCGTGGCGCGCGTCTTCTTGCCGTCGCGCATCACGCAGTTGATGAACTTCGCCAGAGTGATGTCGTTGTAGCGAGGATCGGGACGAAGCTGATCCTCGGACGCGGTGATGCGACCGGCCATGCGAGACTCCTTTGGCTCATCCGTCGACGCGAAGCCGACCGTGTGTTCACCCCGCCCCGATGAGGCCAGCGAGCGGGATTACTTGCCGTTGTGACAAACGAAAACTGGGACGAAAGCCGCGCCCGCACGCTCTCACGCGCCGGCCGACGAGTCGGGCTTACTTGCCCTTCTTGGTGCCGTACTTCGAGCGGCCCTGCTTACGGCCGTCGACGCCCAGGCTGTCCTGCGCACCACGCACGACGTGGTACCGAACGCCGGGCAGGTCGGGCACGCGACCACCGCGGACAAGCACGATCGAGTGCTCCTGCAGGTTGTGGCCCTCGCCGCCGATGTAGGCCGTCACTTCGCGGCCGTTGCTCAGGCGAACGCGAGCCACCTTGCGAAGCGCCGAGTTGGGCTTCTTGGGGGTCATCGTCTTCACGCTCAGGCACACCCCGCGACGCTGCGGGCAGCCTTCGATGTCACGCACCTTGGACTTCACCTTGGGCGTGCGGCGGGGGTTGCGGCAGAGTTGGTTGATCGTCGGCATAAGCGACTGGTATCCTGGGCTTTGGGTCTTCGATCCACGGCTACACCCGCCGAGACCTCTCGGCAGGGCCCCGAGTATAGCGCCCACGCCCATCGCCGGTCTACCGTGGGGCATGACCGACGCCGCCTCCACCGCCGGCCGCAAGGCCGACTCAGGCCCCGATTTGACCCTGCGGGACTTCCAGCGGCTCATCCGAGACCGCTACCACGCCACCGACAGCGCCCGCGGGGTGCCGGGCACCTTCATGTGGCTCATCGAGGAGGTGGGCGAACTGGCCACCTCTCTCCAGGACTGCGCCCCCGACCGCAACCCAAGCGAGGCCGACCGAGCCAACCTCGAGGAAGAGTTCGCCGACGTCCTCGCCTGGCTGACCACCCTGGCCAACATCGCCGGGGTCGACTTGGGCAAGGCGGTCAGCAAGTACACCGACCCGGGCCGGGTCGAAGGCGTGAAGCACTAGCACAGCGCGCTGCCAGGGCACGAAAAAGCCCGGGCTTGTGCCCGGGCCTCGTTGGGTCGAACTGGAACCAGCAATCAGCCTGCGCTTCGAGAGCGGGCGGCGGCGGCCATGGCACGGGCCCTTGCGCGCTGCGGGCTCAGCGGATCGCCCGTGCGGGTGCGGTTCTCTCGGAAGAACCGGCTTGGCCGCTCGTCGGTCAGCTGGGCGTTCAGCCTAGTGATCGCCTCGTCGACGATCTGGCGGACGCGTTCGCGGCTGAGTCCCACCCGCTCGGCCACCTGCTTGAGGGTGAGCGGGTCGCGGCCGTCGAGCCCAAAACGGGCGTTGAGGATGGCGGCCTCGCGGTCGTCGATGGTCTCCATCAGGCGACGCAGGGTGGCCATCTCATCGGCCTGAAGCGGCCGATCGCTGGGCGGTGCGTAGCGATCGTCGGCCACGACATCGGACAGGCCCGGCGTGTTTTCGTCGCCCGAGACCGGCTGGGTCTGGGCGCGGGTGGCCCGGATGGCCCGACGGATGGCGCGGACCTTCTTGACGGGCAGGTCCATGGCTTCGGCGATCTGCTCGATGGAGGGGGCAAAGCCCGTCTCGCCCTCGAGTTCACGGGAGACCTGACGCATGCGGGCGATCAGTTCGACCATATAGGCCGGCACGTGGATCGGCCGCGAGGCGTTGATCAGGGCCCGCTTGATGGCCTGCTTGATCCACCAGGAGGCATAGGTGCTGAAGCGGGCGCCCTGGTCGGGATCGAATCCCTCGACGGCCCGCATCAGCCCGATGTTGCCCTCTTCGATCAGGTCCGAGAGCACCAGCCCGCGGTTGGCGAAGTTCTTGGCGATCGCCACGACCAGGCGGAGGTTGGCCCGGATCATGCGCTCACGCGCCTCCGGACAATTCTCCCGCTGGATCCGATAGCCCAACTCGCGCTCTTCTTCGGCCGTCAGAAGGGGCGTTTGCTTGATTTCGTCAAGGTACAGCTGCAACTCGGAGCGCACCCCAGAACTTGCAGATTGATTACCGGTCATCGCACTCACTACTCATCCCACCTTTCGCGATGTGCCCCCACGAGAATCAACGGGTAGCACACCGTCCTCCTACCACGTATTCGTCCGCCAGCCGCAACGGATTCATCGAGCCTCCGCGCAAGTGGCTCAAATCCATTGCAGGCGCACGGACGCCAACGAGGTCGGATTCACCCAACAGGCGAAGATGTTCCGCCTGTGCCGAGGCCCGTCTTGCCTCTCTCCTCAAAGAAGCGCGGGTTTCCGGCGTCAGCGAACGCGGGTGAGACTTCCTCGAGCACTATGCTACCCAAAGGCCCCGGCCGTCTGCAAGCCTATTTGGACCCCATGAACACGAAATCATCGATGAACCGTGACATATCGGACATTCTCGAAGACTGGCCGTTCGACCGCACCAGGCCCAACATCCGCCTGATCCAGGGGCAGGACGGAGAGCCTTTACTGCAGGTACGACTGGACTTAGGCCTTCTCCAGATGCACGTGGACGGCCGGCCCGATGGACGCCTCGCCCATGGTTATCGGAGTTTGCTTGAGTACTACGAAAGTCTCGCAGATGACGCCGAAGTCATGGCCGAAGAAGGCGGAACCGGGGACGGATTCTCGTTATCGGCCGATGATTGCAAGATGCTCCGCGAGGAAGCGGCCCAGTATTACCACCGCTACGTCGCGTTATTGGTCCTTAACGACTTCGATGGCGTCATTCGTGACACGGGGCGGAACCTCCGGCTCATCGAGTTCCTGCAGAAGCACGCCAGCGAGGAAAGCGATCAGCGATCGATGATCCATTACAGGCCGTTCATCATCACCGTCCGCACGCGCGCCCTGGCCGGACAGATGATCCGAGCCAACGAGACCAAGGCAGCGGTCGCGCTGATCGATGAGGGGCTCGATGGGCTCCAGCTGGCCTTTGCCGAGGCGGGCGAGCCCGAGGCGTTTGAATCGTCGGCCGAGCGACGCACGCTGGTTGGCATGCGCGAGGCCATCCATCCCAAGCTGATGCCGAGCCAGGCCGCCGAACTCGAGTCTCGCCTGGAGCGGGCCTTGGAGGCCGAGAACTACGAACTGGCGGCGATCCTTCGTGACGAGATCAAGTCGCTGCGCGACCATCCCCCAAAGGCCTGACCCGATGACCCAGCCTCCGGCGAACGCATCCGACGAGCGCGCCGCAGCGCTGGCCGTTGTCTCCCACTTGCGTGGCCAGGGGCACGAAGCTTTCTTCGCGGGCGGCTGCGTTCGGGATGAGCTCCTGGGCATCCAGCCGGGAGACTTTGACGTGGCCACCGACGCCACGCCCGATCGGCTTTCCAAGCTATTTCGCGGGGCCAGGCTGGTGGGCGCGCAGTTCGGTGTCGTGCAGGTCAAGAAGCTGGGCGTCTGGACGGAAGTGGCGACGTTCCGCAGCGATGGCTCGTATACCGATCGCCGCAGGCCCGACGAGGTCACCTTCAGCGATGCGCAGTCCGACGCCGAACGGCGGGACTTCACGATCAACGCCCTCTTTCTCGACCCCTTGGCTGACGAAGCCGACTGGACCGAGCGCCACCCTGGCGAGCACGTCGGCGGACGCGTCATCGACCTCGTGGGAGGGCTGGCCGACCTTCGGGCGGGTATGGTTCGCGCCGTGGGCGATCCGCATCGCCGGCTTGCCGAAGACCACCTGAGGGCGCTGCGGGCGGTTCGGTTCGCCGCTCGCCTGGGTTTCGAGATCGATCCCACCACCGCCCACGCCATCGCCGAGCACGCGCTCGAACTCGAGGGGGTCAGTCGCGAACGCATCGGCGGCGAACTCCGCCGCATGTTGTCCCATGCCTCGAGGCATCGCGCGGCGGCGATGCTGCAGCAACTCGGGCTCGACGGCCCGGTCCTGGCGATGCCCAGCATCGGAGCCGGGCATGCCCATCCTCGCTTAAGCGGCCTGCCGACGAATGCCCGCACGATGGTCTCCCTGGCCGCGTGGCTGCTGGATCGCGGTCGGGGCGGCAGCCCGGACGACGTTTGGCCTTCGGTTCGAAGCACGCGGCGGGCCTTGTGCTTGAGCAACGACGAGACATCACTGTTGACGGCGTGCCTGACTCGAAGGCTCGAGATCCTCGAGGGGTTCGGACAACGTTCGAAGGCGGCGCAGAAACGTCTGGCGTCATCGGATGGATTCGGGGATGCCCTGATGATCCTGCACGCCGAGGACGCCACCCTGGCTCAGGCCGTGACACAAAGGGTGGAGGCTCTGGCCTCGGAGACCGGCGGGCTCGCGCCGCCGCGGTGGGTGACCGGCGATGACCTCGTGTCGAAGGGCTGGCAACCAGGACCGGGTTTTGCTCGGGTTCTGGAGGCCCTGTATGATCTTCAACTGGGGGGAGAGGCGCCCAATCGTGATGCACTGCTGGAACATCTGGCGTCGTTGAGCGTCCAAACGGATGGATCCGAACCCCGCACGGGCAACGATCCGAATACGAACTGACCCGGTCCCGGGGGCGAGTGGCTTGCTCTTGGGATCCGCATTGATGGAGGCCCGAACACGATGAGCACGCGAGACTGTGGAGGGCGAGGGGTTTGGAACCGCCTGCGTCAGCTGTGGGTGGGACTGGTTGCCACGGTGCTGCTGACGGCTGGCCCGGCGCTGGCCCAGCAGGAGCCGGCGAAGGTCTACTACTTCACGGCCGACGGCTGGTTTGGAAAGGACATCTCGTTCACGCCGCTGACCGAGGCGATGAACGAAGCCCGCGAACTCGGCGCTGACTACATCATCATCAAAGTCGACGTGAACTGGTTCGAGCGGGAGGATCCGCTCCAGCAGGAAATGTCCGACGACTCGGGCATCTTCGACATTTTCGGTATCCGGCCGATCCGTCCGGTGTTCACCGACGAAGCGTTCCTCGATTGGGAAAGGAAGCCTCAGATCGTGTTCTGGGTCAAGAACGCGATGGGTAGCTCGGCGTTCCTGCCGTTCCTCTCGGACACCATGTACTTCCATCCCGATGGCCGCATCGGCGGCATCCGCGGCGTGTACCTGCAGTTTCAGCAGGGCGACGAAGTCGTGAAGGAGAAACTCGTCGCGGCCAGCTTGGCTACGGCCAAGGGCATGGTGATCGCATCGGGCTATGAGCCGAAGTTGATCGAAGCAATGGCCCGTGGCGACTACGTGCTCTCGTATCGCCTGGAAGGCGGTCGACCGGTGTACCTGGAGCGTGAGCCGCAGAGCACTGATGAGTTCCTGCTGACCAACGACGCACTGGACGACAGCAAGAAGGACACCATCCAGGAACTGGCTCGCGGCAGGGGCACCAACTGGCTGACGCTTCGGGCGGACACTGCTCGTGTCCTGGGCGTGTCGAAGGGCACCGCGAGCACCCTGGACGACCTGCTGTTCGAGCTTGGCATCGCCCGCAACCACGAGATGGTCGGCAACGGCGATCGGATCATGGACGACTGGTCCGAGAGCATCAAGCGCACGGAGAACGCGCTGAGCCGCTTGTTCCGCGAGTACAGCGAGATCCAGGTCGAAGGCGACTGGAACGAGCGTCGTCGGGCCCGAGGCCAGCAGCGCGCCAAGCTCCAGCAGATGATCGGATTGCTCGAGCGATACAAGGAGGCCATTGTGCCGTATCACATCGACGTGTTCCGCAACGTCGGGCGGCCTCAGCAACTCATCTCGGACTTCCGCCTCCGCCTGCAGCGGCTCGAACTTGAACAACTGGCCGATGAACGCTGATCGATCGCCACTCTCGGGAGACTGACCATGAAGAGCATTGCGTACAACAAGTTGCGTCGATTGGCGATGAACGCCGCGTGTGCGGTGGCCGTCCTTGGCTGCGTCCAGTTCGGCTTTGCGATCGACCGCGTGACCCTGAACGACGGCCGCGTGATCGAGGGCGAGATCGCCCGTGAACTGAACGGCTCGGTCTGGGTGAAGACCCCCGATGGACTGACGCAGTTCTTCGCCGCCTCGGACGTGTTGCGCATCGAGCGCGACGTTGATGCAGGTGGCGAAGAAGTCGCGCCGTCCTCGCCGACGGTGACCGATCCGGCCCCGGCACCGGAAGCCTCGAAGACCACGCCCGAGCGCACGCGTCGGGCGACGACCTCGCCGGGCGCCCCACGTGCCGCCGTGCTGAGCTACGGCGATGCGGACACGGGCCAGGGCATGGTGGGCACGTACATCACGGCCCAGTCGCTGCGTGAAGTTATTCCGCTGCTGGAAGAAGAGAACATCGACATCGTGGTGTTCCGCGTGAACTCCGGCGGTGGCGCCGTCCTTGAGCTGCAGCCGCTGAGCGACGTGCTGCACAACGAGTTCAAGCCCCGCTTCCGCACCGTGGCGTGGATCGATTACGCGATTTCGGCCGCGTCGCTCACGCCGCACACGCTGTCGGAGCACTACTTCATGCGTCGCGGCGCTTACGGCGGCAACACGGCCTGGTTCGGGGCCATGCAGGCCGTGCAGGGCCGTGAACTGGAGAACATTCTTTACGATGCCGAGTTGATCAGCGAGCGTGGCGGTCACGATCCTCGTTTGCTTCGCGCCATGCAGCTCATGGAGCCGCTTTCGGTCGACCTGGACGAGAATGGCCGCGTGGCTGCGATGTACCAGAACACCGACGGCGAGGTCATCATCAACAAGCCGAATCGTGTGCTCGCGCTGACCAGCGACGTGGCGACGCAGATCGGGTTTGCCGACGGCATCGCCGATACGCTCGATGAATTGGGCAAGGCCATGGGCCTGACCGAGGTCGAGTGGGTTGGCGAAGAGGTCAAGGGCGTCCCGTGGCCCGTGAGCAAGGCCGAGAAGTACATCCGCGACTTTCGCGAGCAGACCGCGCGCGATGAGCAGAGCATCAACCAGTACTTCGATGGCTACACCGTGGCCGTGGGCCTCGCTCGGAACGCGCCGCAAGAGAGCCGTGGCAAGTTCATTGGCTTCGCCCGGCGGAGCCTGAACTCCATCGTCCGCATGGTGGATAACAACCCGCGCCTGGCGCTGTTCATCCTCAACCGCTCGGAAGAGGATTTCCGCAAGTGGGTTCGCGAGCAGGAAGAACTGCTGCGAGACCTGGCCAAGTAAGCCACCTCCCAGATCATGCATCCGGGGCCATCCTCTGGCGAGGATGGCCCTTTTCGTTTGCGCAGCCCCGTTCGATCGAATTGGGCGGCGGTCTATCATGGCTTTCGCCGCCGACGGGCCGGATCCCGTGCGGCATCTTCAGGAATCAGACCCGGAGGCTCTTCCCATGACCACTGCGCCCGCCACGACCGGTCTTGTACCCGAGGACATCGACGCGACCAAGTGGGACAACGTGCGTCCGCTGTTCGAGGAACTGGCCCAGCGCGACGTATCGAACAAGGACGAGTTGGAGCGCTGGCTGGTCGACCGCAGCGAACTGGAAGCGGCGTGCAGCGAAGCGCAGGCCAACCTTTATATCGCGATGACGTGCGACACGGCCAGCGAGCCCAAGCGCACCGCCTATACGAACTTTCTGGAAAACGTGGCGCCCAAGCTCAAGCCCGCGGGCTTTGAACTCGACAAGCGACAGGTCGAACTGTTCGAAGAGTTCGGTCTGGGTGGGGAACGCTACGAGGTCCTCTCACGGGACGTGAAGGCCGACGTGGAGTTGTACCGCGACGAGAACGTGCCGATTCAGACCGAGATCGATAAGGTCGAGCAGACCTATACCGAAACCATCGGCGCGATGACCGTCGAGTTCGATGGCGAAGAGAAGACGCTCCCGCAGATGGCGGTGTACCTGCAGGAGACCGACCGCGACGTGCGCGAGAAGGCCTGGCGCGGCATCGCCGAGCGCAGGCTGCAGGACGCGACCAAGATCAACGGCATCTACGACCGGCTCATCGAGCTGCGCCACCAGATGGCGCAGAACGCCGGGCACACGGACTTCGTGGGTTATTCGTTCGCGGCCATGCATCGCTTCGACTACACGCCCGCGGACTGCAAGGACTTCCATGATGCGGTGGCCAAGGTGGTCGTGCCCTTCAAGCGTCGTCTGGACGCACAGCGTCGCGAGAAGATGGGGATCGATCCGCTCCGGCCGTGGGACCTGGCGGTCGATCCGAAGGGTCGCCAGCCGCTCAAGCCGTTCAAGGGCGGCGTGGAACTGGTGAACAAGTCGAAGGCGGCCTTCGACGCGATCGATCCGCGGCTGGCCGAGATGTTCGCGACGCTGGGCGATGGCAGCAACAGCGACGGCCCGGCCAATGGCGCGCAGCTCGACCTGGACAGCCGCAAGGGCAAGGGCCCGGGCGGGTACCAGTACATGCGCGATCGCGTACGCGAGCCGTTCATCTTCATGAACGCCGCGGGCCTGCACCGCGACGTGGAGACCATGGTGCACGAGGCGGGACACGCCTTCCACAGCATGATGTGCAAGGACGAGCCGCTGCTGCACTATCGCCACAGCCCGATTGAGTTCGCCGAGGTGGCGAGCATGTCGATGGAACTGCTGAGCATGCCCCACTGGGGTGGGCCCAACGGCTTCTACAGCGATGAAGCCAACCACGCCCGGGCGATGCGCGAGCAGCTCGAGGGCAGCGTCTCCATGCTGGCGTGGATCGCGACCATCGATGCGTTCCAGCACTTCATCTACTCAAATCCCGAGCACACGCACGAAGAGCGGACCCAGCACTGGCTCGAGCTGGACAAGCGGTTCGGTAACGACGTTTCGTGGGACGGGCTTCAGCGCGAGCGCGAGACGCAGTGGCAGCGGCAGCTGCACCTGTTCAGCCATCCGTTCTATTACATCGAGTACGGCATCGCCCAGCTGGGGGCGCTCCAGTTGTGGATGCGTTCGCTGGACGAGGGCGAATCGACAGCCATCGACGCGTACCTGCACGCCCTGTCGCTGGGCGGCTCGCGTCCGCTTCCCGAACTGTTCGAGGCGGCGGGAATCAAGCTGGACTTTTCGGTCGACACGATCTCGCGCCTTGCAGAGCGCGTTGAGGCCGAGCTGGCCAAGCTGCCCGAGTAAGTACGATCGCTCCAGATTTCCTACGGAGAATGCCGCATGTCAAAGTACGCCGAGTTGTGCGCCTACGGGCGTCAGGGCGCCACGCTCAAGTCCGTTGCCGCCCTGCTCGCCTGGGACCAGGAAACCTACATGCCCAGGGCTAGCGGCGACGCCCGTGCCGAACAGATGGCGCTCCTGGCGGGCATGATGCACGAGCGCGGTACGTCGAGCGAACTTGGCGACCTCATCTCGGCCGCCGAGGACGCAACATTGAACGACCAGCAGCGCGCGTGCGTTCGCGAGTTTCGGCGTGACTACGACAGACGTACGAAGCTGCCAAAGGCGCTTGTCGAAGAGCTCGCAAGGACGGGCAGCAAGGCCCAGGACATCTGGAAGGACGCGCGGAAGAACAACGATTTCAAGACCTTTGAGCCCTGGCTTGGCAAGATGGTCGACCTGTCGCGGCAGAAGGCCGAGGCGTACGGCTACGAGGGCGAGCTGTACGACGCCTTGCTCGACGAGTACGAGCCCAACGCGACGGCGAAGGAAGTCGAGAGCGTGTTCACACCTCTTGGCGAGAAGCTCTCAGCACTCGTCAAGGAACTGACCGAGAGCGGCCACGCGCCCGATGATGCGCCGACGAAGGTGCACGCGCCCGAGGACCGCCAGCACGCACTGGGCATGCACGTGCTCAAGGCCATCGGCTTCGATCTGGACGCCGGACGGCTGGACATCACGACGCACCCCTTCTGCGAGGGGCTCGCGCCGGGTGACACGCGGCTCACGACGCGATACGACGAGAAGTACTTTCCCGGAGCCCTCTACGGCACGATGCACGAGGCCGGGCACGGCATGTACGAGCAGGGCCTGCCCAAGGGCGGCACGCACGAGGGCCCCGGCGGCGAGCAGATCAATAGCTTCGGGACGCCGCTGGCCGACGACATCTCGCTGGGCATCCACGAGAGCCAGAGCCGCATGTGGGAGAACATGGTCGGGCGCAGCCGGCCGTTCTGGCGGTGGATCTATCAGGAAGCGTGCGACCAGTTCGCCGAGCTTGGCAAGTATGGCGAGGAAGAAGTCTACCGCGCGGTGAACATCGTGCGGCCGACGTACATCCGAGTCGAGGCCGACGAGGGCACCTACAACCTGCACGTCATGCTGCGCTTTGGTATCGAGCGGGCGATGCTCTCGGGCGATCTGTCCGTCGGCGACCTGCCGGGCGCTTGGAACGAGCATTTCAAGGAACTGCTTGGCCTGGACGTGCCCAACGACACCAACGGCTGCCTGCAGGACGTGCACTGGAGCTTCGGGCTGTTCGGCTACTTCCCCACCTACACGCTGGGAAATCTCTACGCCGCCCAGTTCTGGCAGAAGATCAGGCAGGATCTGCCGGGGCTCGAGGACGAGTTCGCCAAGGGCGACTTTGGCCGGCTCAAGAAGTGGCTGAACGAGAACATCCATGCGCACGGCCGGCGGTACGGCGCTGGCGAGTTGTGCGAGAAGGTGACGGGACGGCCGCTGGAGAGCCAGCCGTTGATGGATTACCTGGGCGGGAAGCTGCGCGAAGTTTACAAGCTCTAAGCGACTTCACGCATCGTCGCTCTTGCGAATGCGCACCTCGTCGACGGTTGTCGTCGTGCGACGGAGGATGACCTCGTCATGGTCGCCGATCTCGCGGGGGCGACGCTCGTCATACTTCTGCGGGTCGGTCTTGACGGCCTTGACGATCTCGCCGACGAAGGCGCCCAGGGACCGCATGACGCCCGGCTTGTTCTCGTGATCGCTCATGCCTTGGCCCTTGCTGCGGCTCGCGTCATCTTGGGCATGGGCATCGAATCACGCAGCCGCTCGAAGTCGGGGCGCTTGAGCAGTTCGGTGCCCGGGGTGATGGCGGCGGCGGCGCCCGCGGCCACGCCGTCGCGGAGGATCTCCTCAGGGGTGCAGCCTCGCTCGATGGCCAGGACGGCGGCGGCAACCATGCTGTCGCCCGCACCAGTGGCGCTCTTGACGTCGACCTTGGGCGCCTTGCAATACGCGTAGCCGTCCTTCATGGCCAGAACGGCGCCGTCTCCGCCCATGCTGACCAGGACGTAGGTGATGTTGTGCTTCTGGGCGAGTTCGATGGCCGCGGCGCCCACGACGGCGGGGTCGGCCTCGTCAGGATCCATGTTGCTCACGGTGTCGGCCAGTTCCCGGCGGTTGGGCTTGACCATGCACACGCCCATGCCGAGGGCCTCTCGCAGCGCGGGGCCCGAGCTGTCTACGACGACGCGGCCGCCGACCGCTCGCACGCGTTCGATGATGGTCCGCACGAACGGCGGTTCGACGCCCGGGGGCAGGCTGCCACTGATAACCGCCAGCCCGCCGCCTTCGATCGAGCCGACGCCGTCGACCAGGGCCTCGAGGCACGCGTCGGCCTCGTCGTCGCTCAGTTCGGCGCCGGGCATGTTGAAGCGGAACTGGTTGCCGGTGCTTGTCTCGGTGACGATGACGTTCTCGCGGGTGGGCGCGTGTACGGGTACGCCCCGCTGGTCGCAGGACTTGCCCGTGCAGTAGAAGCCCACGAGGAACTTGAGCAGGTCGCCCACCTTGCCGCCTGCGGGGAAGACCGCCGTCGACTTGCCCCCGATCTCGGCGATGGCCCGGGTGACGTTCAGCCCCCCGCCGCCGGGCTCACGCCTGGGCTTGGCGCAGCGGAGCTTGTGCTCGGGCTCGACCTTCTCGACCTCGACCCCCATGTCGATGCAGGGGTTGAGGGTGAGGGTGAAGATGCGGGCCGGGGCGTCGTCCATGGGTAATGGTATCGGCAAGATGGGCGAACCCGATGAGCCTGCGCTCGAACGGGTCTATCGCCTCCGCCGGGCTGTCCAGCACGCACCAGCCACGAGCAAAACGCCACTACCCGGCCCTGGAATAACGCGGATGGTCGCCTCCCCCTCCACGACCTCGCCGATCAGCGCCACAGTCTCGTGGCTGGTCATCTCGATGTAGGCATCGAATCTGGTCGTGACGGTCGAGAGTTCGACCTCGAATGGGGCCGCGACGTCGTCCGGCGCGGTATAGGTAACCTGCCAGAAGGGGAGCGGGTAGGGCGGAGGCGGGAAGATCGGGAACGGCCAGTTGAGCTTGCCCGCGAGGATGCCGTCGACGCCGGTGGCGGATATCTCGCCGACAAGGGTCCCGGGGCCGTTCATGGGCGCCAGCAGCATCGGATCGCTCAACCCGAGTCCGCCCGTCGAAGCAAGCAGGTTCGTGTCGACCCGTGCGATGTCGTACGTGCGTGTGGATGCGCCCAGCCATGCCGCCGAGAGCGTCAGCATGGTGCTTTCGCCGGGCTGGAGTTCTGGATCGTCCACCTCGATGACGATGCCCACGGGCGGCACCGTCTGCCCGGACGCCACCGGGGTGGCAAGTGCCAGACCCAGCATCGCGATCGTTCGCGCATTCATGGTGTTCTCCTTGGCCGTTCTCGAGCCCCACGCCGGCCGGGAGAACCCCAGCCGCGGGATCCGATCCGTACGGCGGGCCCGGCCAGTTCCCCCCTACCCTACAGGTTGGCGGCCGAACCGGTCGCACTGGCCCCCGCTTTGCAGCCCCCAAACCCCGTGGGAAACAGGACATGCACGCCTACGACACCATCCTCGACGCCATCGGCCGCACGCCCCTGGTTCGGCTGAACAAGGTCGTGCCCCCCGGCGCGGCGACCGTCTACGCCAAGTGCGAGTTCATGAACCCCGCGGGCAGCATCAAGGACCGCATGGCCTGGCACATCATCAGGCGGGCCGAGGAAGAGGGGCTCTTGAAGCCCGGCGGGACGATCGTCGAGAACACCAGCGGCAACACTGGCATGGGGGCGGCCATGGTGGCCGCGGCCCGCGGGTATCGCGCGGTCTTTACGATGCCCGACAAGATGAGCCGCGAGAAGATCGACGGCCTGCGCAGCTTCGGGGCCGAGGTCATCATCACTCCCACCGACGTGCCGGGCGACAGCCCCGAGCACTACGTGAACCGCGCCAAGACGATCGCGCGCGAGACGCCCAACGCCTTCTACATGGACCAGTACCACAGCCAGTGGAACATCGAGGCGCACGAGCAGTCGACCGGGCCCGAACTGTTCGAGCAGTCCGACGGAGGCAACGTCGACGCCATCGTGGTGGGCACGGGCACGGGCGGCACGATCAGCGGCATCGGCCGGTACTTCAAGAAAAAGGGCGCCACGACGCTCATCGTCGGCGTCGATCCGCTGGGCAGCGTGCACTACAGCATCTTCTACACGGGCGAGCCCAGCACGCCGTACGTCTACAAGGTCGAGGGCCTGGGCGAGGACATCGTCTGCCGGGCGTTCGATCCTTCGGTGGTCGACGAGATGCACCAGGTCAACGACTACGAGTGCTTCACGATGGCCCGGCGGTTGATCAGAGAAGAAGGTCTGTTCTGCGGCGGGTCCAGCGGCGGCATGGTGCACGTGGCCGTCGAGGTCGCCAAGCGCCTGGGCGAGGGCAAGAGCGTCATCGCGATCTGCCCCGACAGCGGCACGCGCTACGTGACCAAGTACCTCAACGACGAGTGGATGAAGATGCACGGGCTGCTCGAGAAGCCCCGCGGCCTGGGCGTGGTGGGCGACCTCATCGACAAGGGCGCGACGGTCATCACCGTGCACGAGGACAAGCCGCTGCGCGACGTCATCGACCTGATGCGTCGCCACGGCATCAGCCAGGTGCCCGTGACCGACGACGCGGGCAAGCCCCTGGGCATGGTGCACGAGATCGACATCCTGCGCGGCCTGCAGAAGGACGAGGTGAACATCACCAGCCCGGTCAGCGCTATCGAGACGCAGATCGGCGGCATCCTGAGCCCCTCGGCCCGCGTGGAAGAGCTCTACGGCGTGTTCGGGGAACAGCAGGCTGCCATCGTCGTCAGCGAAGGCAAGATCATCGGCGTGCTCAGCGAGATCGACCTGATCGAACACCTGGCCCGGGCCGGCGGCAACGGCGTTGCGAGCGGGATGCAGCCCGCGGGCGTGTGACGTGAACGGCCGGGCCTCGCTCGCTTCGGTATCATCTCGGCGATGAGCACCGGCTATACCCAGATGCGGCTGAGCCCGCAGCAGATCCAGCGGCGCCGGAAGGTCGTCGATCCCGTACAGCAGGCCTTCGAGCAGGGCCGCCTGGCCGAAGCGCACGAACTGGCCACGGCGGGCCTCAAGAAGATGCCCGGCGATGCGCAGCTGCACCTGTTCCTCGCGGCCATCGCCGAGCGCACCGGCGACGTCGAGCAGGTCCGCCATCACGGCCGCAAGGCGCTCAACCAGGGCCCCAATGCCGGGGCATTCACGGTGCTCAGCCGGCTGGAGCGCCGAGCGGCCAACACCGAGTTGGCGCTCGAATTGTGCGACAGGGCGCTCGAACTCGTGCCGGGCGACGTGCCGCTGCGGATCCATCGAGCTGGGTGCCTGGAAGAGGCCGGCCGCACCGACGAGGCCCGCGCGGTGGTGGACGACATGGTTTCCCAGCTCGAATCGAGGAACCAGCCACTACCGCCGCACCTCCAATTCGAGCGCGCCAAGCTCAGCGTGCAGGCGGGCGAGTACGACCGCGCGATCGACATCATCGACGGGCTGCACCGCGCCGTCGACACGCCGCGCGAGCTGCGATCCGCGGCGTGGCACCTGAAGGCCAAGGCGCTCGACCGCGCCGGCCGCTATGCCGAGGCGTTCGGGGCCGCGACGGCGGGCAACGAGGTGGATCGAAGGCCGTTCGATCCCGATGCCTACGAGCGGCAGACCACGGCCATCATCGAGATGTGGTCGAAGGAGAACATGGCGACGTTCCCCGAGAGCTCGTGCGACAGCGAGGTTCCGGTGTTCATCGCGGGCATGCCACGCTCGGGCACCAGCCTGCTCGACCAGATCATCCACGCTCACTCCAAGGCCGCCGGCGTGGGCGAGCTCGATACGCTGGAACGCTTCTTCGCGCAGGTGATGGCCGCGTACAGGCCCGAGGCGCCCGAGGGCAAGCGGTTCGGCAGCCTGAATCGATTCAAGTGGACGCGCGCGGCCGAGGACTACGTGCGCGAGATCCGCAAGACCGCCCCCGACGACGCGCGCATCGCCAACAAGGCCATCGGCAACACGCGCATCGCCGGGCTGCTCGCGCGGCTCTTTCCAAACACGCGGATCATCCACATCCGCCGCGATCCGAGGGACGTGGCCATCTCCTGCTACATGGGCGCCTTCAACAACATGGCGATGCCCTGGACGACGCGGCTGGACTGGGTCGCCCGGGCCTACGAGCAGACCGAGCGGCTGATGGACCACTGGAAGCGAACCCTGGACGTGCCGTTCCTGGAAGTGCGCTACGAGGACATGGTACGCGATCCGGCCACGCAGCTGCCGCGGATCATCGACTTCCTCGGGCTCGAATGGGACGACGCCTGCCGGGAGTTCTACAAGACCAAACGCACGCTGCGGACGCTCAGCTATGACCAGGTGAACCGGCCGCTGTACACCTCTTCGGTGGGGCGCCACGCCAACTACGCCGGGCAGATCTCGGGCGTGGACTTTCCGGCCTATCCCTGAGCGGCGGCCCCGGGGGGCAAAATAGCCTTGCAATTGCCGGCGGTTTGGGCGACAATGGCCCCCGTCCGCGGCCCGGTCGGTCGCGACGAGGAGACCGCCATGCACCCCGCGACCCCCATTGCCGTTGTGGCCTGTGCCATGTTCGCCGCCTCGGCGGCCGTTGCCGAACCCATCGATCCCATCTCGGTGCCCATCAACCTGGCCAGCGGCCCGGTCATGCCCGACGACCCCGCCGCACCCATCGCCGACAAACGCGGGCGGGTCTCGATCTATGAGACGGTCGTCCGGGTGGAAGGCGCGGGCTGGATGCGGATCGACTTTGGTCCGGTGGACCTGGCCGAGGCTCCCGCCGGCGCGGCGCCGACGATCATCCGGCTGACGTCGCTGAAGGACGACGCCGAGCAACGCCTCGAAGCGGTGCACGTCGAGCAATGGCAGTCCATGTCGGCCTTCTTCAACGGCGGTGCGGTCAGGGTCGAGGTGCTGAGCGATCCCGATGCGGGCGCCAGCGCCATCACCATCGACAGCGCGCTCGTGCAACTGGACTTCACGGGTTCGCTCACGCCTCTGCCGGATCCCACGGACAGCATCTGCGGCCCCACCGACGACCGCCAGCTTTCCAGTGACCCCCGCGTGGCCAGGGGCTGGAGCGCAGGCGGGAGCGCCAACTGCACGGCGTGGCTCATCAGCGACTGCATGAAGTGCGTGCTGGCGGCCGGGCACTGCGGCTTCGTGCAGGTGCACTTCAACAACCCCCTGTCGACCCCCGGCGGCGTGCCGGTGATGCCCCACCCCGACGATCAGTACGCCATCGACGCCGCCAGCGTGCAGGACGACGCCAGCGGGCTCGGACGCGACTGGTACTACGCGGGCGCATTCGCCAATCCGAACACCGGGCTGCGGCCGCACGAGGCGCAGGGCGACGCCTTCGATCTGGCAACCACCATCCCGCCGGTCACCGGCCAGCCCATCCGCGTCACCGGCCACGGCGTGACGAGCGCCCCGGTCGATCCGACGTGGTATCGCGCCCAGAAGACGCACGTGGGCCCCTTCGTCGAGTTCAGCGGCTCGGCCCTGCGCTACGCCATGGACACGACCAGCGGCAACAGCGGCTCGCCGGTGATCGACGACACCACCGGGCTGGCCATCGGCATCCACACCCATGGCGGCTGCCGGGAGACCAGTGGCGCCAACGGCGGCACGGCGATCACCTACGCCCCGCTGCAGGACGCATTGAACGATCCGCGTGGCATATGCATCAATCCGTGCCCGGCCGACCTGACCTGCGATGACGACCTGAACCTCTTCGACTTCCTGGAGTTCTCCAATCGCTTCGACCTGGGCGATGCGCGTGCCGACCTGGACGGCGATGGTCGCCTGACCATCCTGGACTTCCTCGAGTACCAGAACATGTTCGCCATCGGCTGCCCGCGGTAGGCCTTCGCCCGCGCGGCGCGGCCGCTATCTTCGTCCATGGCCTCCGCCGCGGCGAACACCCAGGGACTGGTCGATCACCGCGGGAAGCCATGCGGCACGATCCGTGAGCTGCGGGCCCCGCCGCACTTCTTCTGGTTCATGCGGCCGGACGTCCCGCTGTCACGCGAGACCATCCTCAGGGTGCGGATCACCTTCGCCCTATGGTTGGGGACCATCGCGATCCTCGTGCTGCTGCTGGCCTCGGCCACGGCGCCCTTTTCGGCCTGGGTGGGGCGCGTGCCGCGGTGGCTGGTCGTCGCGCTGCTCATCTCGTTCGGCATGGGCGTGATCGGCTTCTTCTTCGCCCGGGGCATCGCGAGCGGTCACTGGCTGAAGGCGGGACGAACCAGGGCCGCGATGCTGCTGGCCGCCCGCGGCCAGTGCCCATCGTGCGCCGCGTGGCTCTTGACGACGCCCGCCGATGCCGACGGGTGCACGCCGTGTCCCGCATGCAATGCCGCGTGGAAGGTCGGCAATACCGAAGGCTGCCCGGGCTGCGGCTACGACATGAGCGCGGTTCCGGCGACGGCCGGCCCGCTGGCGATCTGTCCCGAGTGCGCGACGCTGAGTGCGGCGAACGCGTCCGAAGACGGCCGGGTCTAGCGTGCCGACGCATCTACAGGGGGCAGGATGCCGCCGCACGAACCGATCATCCGATGGATCGCCCTGGGCCTGCTCGCGCTCGGCCTGCTGTGGTTCCTGGCCGCGGCGATCGGGCTGAGGCCCAGGGCCGTCCGTGTCCGCCGGGCGATCAGGCGGTCCGGTTCGGGCACGATGCTCTGCGGCGCGTGCGGGCATCCGGCGGTTTCCCTGGGCACGATCGAATCGTGCCCCGAGTGCGGGTGCAGCTACGCGGCCGTTGGTCTCGACGGCAGAACCAGCGGGTCGCGCTGGGCGCCGCCGGTGCTCGTCGTGGGGCTCGTGCTGCTGGGGTCGTGGGCGCTGGGGTCGGTTTCGCTTGCGCCCAGTGCCGCCCGGTGGGCGAATGAGCGGACCATCGGCTCGGCGGAGCTCGAGCGATGGCAGTCGCGTGCGGGATTCGTGGCGGACCTTCTCGACCCGGCCACCGGGGCGACACCAGGCCTGACGATCGAGCTCGAGCGCGACCTGATCGGTCCCGCGACGGTGCCGCACGGCCACACCCGGCGTCGTCCGATCGAGGGCCGCTTCACGATCACGCTCTCCCACGGGCCGGATGCGTCGAACGCCAGAACGGTCTGGAGGAACGATCCGATCGTCAGGAGTTCGCCCATGACCCCCTATGACCTGTACCGGATGCCTGGTTCGGCCACCAGCGCCCGTGCGTCCCCGGTGGCGATCCCCGATGCGGGCGCACTGCCCAGCCCCTGGGCCGGCATCCGGTCGCGGACACCGTCGCTGGAGCTGTCCTGGACATCGGGCGACGACTGGTGGGTCCTGCGAGACGACAATGCCGCGTCGGTCGAGCGGGGCAAGGATATCGAGATGGGCGTGCGCGCCCTCATCAGCGCCTCGGGCATCTCGGGGACCGAGGATCCCCCACCATTCTGGTCCGTGCGGATCTACAGCAGCGTGCTGGAGATCGCGCGCGATGCCGGTTCCGTTCCCTTTGAGACGCGTTCCCCCCGGGGCCCTGGCCGCACCTCCTTCGACGGCCTCGCGTTCACCAGCGAGATCGTTGCGACCCCATCGCGAACCCCCTACCACCCCGCCGCTCCCTGGGGCCTGGCCGCCGCCATCGGCGCCAGCGCAGCCCTCCTGCTGGTCGCCGTCCTCGTCCTCTTCCTGTCCTGGCGCACGAGGCGCCTTCCCGCTCGCGGAGCGATCTAGCGCGTCGTCTCGACCGGCGTCTCGTCCTGGCCGGCCTTGGGGTCCACCGCGGCGGGCCGTGCGTGCATCGGGTAGGCCCAGTGGTCCTTGTCGGCCCGCTTCCATGCCGCGGCCCTTCCGTTCATGCTCGCCTCGGTCTGGTCGGCGGGCGCGCCCTCCACCGTGAGCAGCACGCCCGGCTCGTCCCAGTCATACAGGTCGTGGTAGTTGGCGATCATGGTGTCGCCGATGCGGCGGTTGACGTGGTTGGGCCGGAGTTCCGCCGGGTCGTCCAGCCCCAGGGCCGCCAGCAGTTCCAGGAAGCCCTTGACCGTGTTCTGGTGGAAGCGCTTCACGCGCTCGGCCTTGTCGGGCACCACCAGTCCCTTGGCCAATCTCGGATCGGTCGTGGCCACGCCCGTGGGGCAGCGGTTCGTGTTGCACCGCAGCGCCTGGATGCATCCCAGGGCGAACATCATGCCCCGCGCCGAGTTGCACGCGTCGGCCCCCAGCGCCAGGGCGCGGAGCACGTGGAAGCCGGTCATGATCTTGCCGCTGGCGATGACCTTGATCTGATCTCGCAGGCCCACACCCACCAGCGCATTATGCACGAAGATCCACGCGTCGTGTGCCGGCATGCCGATGGAATTGGAGAACTCCAATGGCGCGGCTCCCGTCCCGCCCTCGCCGCCGTCCACCGTGATGAAGTCCGGACGCAGCCCGGTGGCCACCATCGCCTTGCAGATGGCGTAGAACTCGTCGTAGCGGCCCACGCACAGCTTGAAGCCCACCGGCTTGCCCCCGCTCAGCTCGCGGAGCTTTGCGATGAACTCGAGCAGCTCCACCGGCGTGTCGAAGGCCGTGTGGCCCGGGGGGCTGAGGACCGTCTTGCCCGGCTCGAGTCCACGAATCTCGGCGATTTCCTTCGTCACCTTGCTGCCCGGCAGCACGCCGCCGTGCCCGGGCTTGGCCCCCTGGGAGAGCTTGAGCTCGATCATCCGGACGGTTTCTTTGGTCGCGTTCTTGCGGAAGATCTCGGCGTTGAAGGTGCCGTCGGTGTTCCGGCAGCCGAAGTAGCCCGTGCCGATCTGCCAGACCAGGTCCCCCCCGTGCTCGAGGTGGTGCGGCGAGATGCCCCCTTCCCCGGTGTTGTGGAAGAAGCCGCCCATCTTCGCGCCCTTGTTGAGGGCGCGGATGGCGTTGGGCGACAGCGAGCCGTAGCTCATGGCGCTGATGTTCAGCAGCGAGGCCGAATACGGCTTCTCGCACTGGCCCTGGCCAAAGACAACCCTCGGCGGGGTTTCGAGGACCCTGGCCGGGGCGATGGAGTGCTCGGCCCACTCGAAGCCCGCGCCGTACATGTCGCGGTGCGAACCGAAGGGGTTGGTCTCCAGCTCGTTCTTGGATCGCGCGTAGACGACGTCGCGCACCTCGCGCTCGATGGGGTATGCCTCCAGCCGGCTCTCGATGAAGTACTGCTGGATCTCCGGGCGGATCATCTCCATGAGGTATCGCCCGTGGCCGAGCACGGGGAAGGTCCGCAGGATGGTGTGCTCGCGCTGGAACGCGTCGAAGAACCCCAGCGCCAGCACGGGCCCGAGGATGACGAACGCCCAGAGCCCCGGCGCCCAGAACAACGCGCAGAGCACGCCGTAGGCCGCGGCGGCCAGCGCGAACCCGAAGAAGATCTGCCGCACGGTCATGCCCGGCTCCGCCGACAAGAGGCCCCCACCCCCCGCGCCCCGGCGCGGGCGTCATGGTCGGTTCATGCTAGCGGGGGCACGGCCCGGGGCCGGCGGCCGCACATCTTCCAGGCCCGGTCCCGAGCTGCCCGGGCCCGGTGCTGAGAAGCCCGGGACGGGCGCCAGAACGCGCAGGACCGGTGCTGGAGAGCGCGGGGCCGGCGCTGAGGAGCCGAAGACCGATCGCGCAAGGCGCAGCACCGGTCTTGGAGAGCGCAGCACCGGTGCTCAGGAGCCCAGCACCGGTCCTGCGCTCCTCGCCATCGGGCCTGAAGAGCACGGATCGCCGCTGGGAGGGCGTGAGGGGGGTTCTGCGGCGTTCGCGGTGTGGAGCCTGGCCGCCGGATCGCAAGCTGCCCATGTTGAACCCAAGAACAACTTCTAGCGTATAAAGTACGAACGGGCCTTGGGCGGCCGGGCCCGGGCGAGGCTGGGGGGCCACACCATGGCACGCAACCGGACTGGGCACGCTCGCCGGCGTTCGCACGTGGCGACGGGGCTGATGGCCGTGGTCGGCACCGGCGTGGTGATCGGGCTGGGTCTGGGCTACAGCGAACGTCCGGTCGGGCTGTGCGTGCTCGCCATCGCCGGCCTGATCGTCGTCCTGCTGTGCCTGACCGTGCTGCGCACGCCGCTCGCCTTGCTCTTTTCGACGCTTGCGGGTCGGCACGGGGCCCACTTCGTGCAGGGCCCGATCGTGCGCGTGGGGCTGTGGGTATTGCTGTTGCTCGTTTCACTCGTGGCGGTGCTGTGGCCGGCCACGCTGCCCTGGACCCTGTTCGCCGCGCTCGCGCTGCTGGGTGCGATCGCTTCGGTGGAGTTGCTGCGATTGCATCCTGACATGGGCGTGCGCAAGGTCCCGCTCGACAAGGCCGCGGGACCGCGATGGGCATGGCGTGGCCTCCTGGGACTGAGCGCGGCCTGGTTCATGGAGTTGGTACCCGGGCAGGCGATGCACGCGGTTGGTGGGCCGGTCGCCGAGCCGCCGTCCGCCGCGCTTGCCAGCGCGTTCGGCGATCTCGAGCATCGCATCATGGCGCGCTTCGATCGGCAGGACGAGATGCTGGCCGAGCAGGGCGAGAAGCTCGACCGGGCGCTGGCGCTGCTGGAAGAGCGTGAATCCGAAGTGCGCAGGCTCCCCGCCGGCGACGACGCGCCGCCCGGGCCCCCGCCGCTGAGCCCGCAGGACCGTGCCATCCTCGACGCCGCCAAGCCCTTCGCCAATGCGCTGACGCGCTACCGCATCGCGGTCGCGGAGGGCGACGACGCGTTGGCTGGCGAACTGGAGGAGGAGGTGCTCGCGCAGCGCGACACCAAGCGTGCCGACGAGGACTTCCTATTCGAGCGGGCGCGGGGTGATCGGCACTTCAACGCTGGAAGGTTCGACCAGGCGATCCCGGCGTACCGGGCGGCGCTGGCCGTGCGTGAGGGCGACCCGGCCGTGCTGAACAATCTCGCGGTCGCGTTGCTGCGCGGGCGTGGAAATACCGACCACGGCGCGGCGCTACATGAGGCCGAAAGTTTGCTGGCACGCTCGCTGGACATCCGCCGCCACATGCACGAGGGCGACCACGCCGACGTGACGCTGAGCCTGAACAACCTCGCGGCCGTACGGCAGGCGCTGGGCCGGGCGGGCGAGGCCGAGCCGCTCTATGAACAGGCCCTGGCCATGCGTCGCCGGCTGTTCGAGGGCGACCATCCGGACGTGGCGCTGAGCCTGAACAACCTCGCGTTCGTGCGGCAGGCGTTGGGCCGGGGGGGCGAGGCCGAGCCGCTCTATGAACAGGCCCTGGCCATACAACTCCGGCTATTCGAGGGCGACCATCCTGACGTAGCAATGAGCATTAACAACCTCGCGGGCGTGCGGGAGGCGATGGGCCGCGCCGTCGAGGCCGAGCCACTCTGTGAAGAAGACCTGGACATGCGTCGCCGGCTGATCGAGGGCGACGATCCGGACGTGGCGAGCAGCCTGAACAACCTCGCGAGCGTGCGGGAGTCGCTGGGCCGCGCGGGCGAGGCTGAGCCGCTCTATGCAGAGGCCCTGGCCATGTATCGCCGACTGTTCGAGGGCGACCATC
>JAVJVK010000010.1 GCA_040221175.1 Phycisphaerales bacterium | reverse complement strand
GGACGAACCATGTTTCGACGCCCGTCAACGGCGGATCGGTGAACGAAGTCTCCCAGACATAGTTGCCGTGCCCGCCGATCAGGTGCGGCCGGCTGTCCACGTTGCACGAATTGTGCACCATCAGCACGGTCTCGCCGACCCTTGCCTTGAGGGCGTTGGCGCCGGTCAGCGCGCCCACCGCGCCGTTGAAGACCTGGTGCGTGGGCACGAGCGTCGCCATCGCCTCGAGGCTGTCGGCATAGTCGTCGCCGGCCGTGTCGTAGAACCTGAAGTCGCCGTTCTCGTCGCGCGGCAGGTAGTAGTCCTGCTCGCCCAGATAGGCGATCGAGTCATAGCGCAACGGATTTCCTTCGGCGTCCTTCAGCCCGTCGCG
>JAVJVK010000009.1 GCA_040221175.1 Phycisphaerales bacterium | reverse complement strand
TGCAGGTCGAGGGCGATGGCCGTGCCGATGGCCTCGCGGGCCAGCGACAGCGGCGCGCGTCCGAACGGGCTGCGAAGGTGCACCACGTTCGTGGCGGGCACAGGGCGCGCGTCGATCCTGTAGGTCGGCTCGCCAGTCGTGCCATCGAACTGTACGTCGACCACACCCCGGCGATACTTGACGATCTCGGCAATGCGGCCGTCGCCCAGGCGGTTGACATAGGCTGTACCGCCCCGGTCGTCGGACAGCGCGTCGATAACCAGGTCACGGAGAAATTCAAAGCCGCTGGTCCAGTCGTTGGCGCTGTCGCGTAGGAACGTCAGGGCCGGGTGATCGGGCTCCAAGATCTCGGTGCCATCCTTCTCGATGCGCTTCACGCTCACGTCGAGCGTGGCCACGGCCTCGGAGATTACGCGGATCGCAGAGCCGACTGCGGGCACCCGCAGCGCCGCATCCGGCGTGACGGTGACATTGCCCGATGAGGTCGGCGTGATACCGAAGACAGCGAAGAGGTCATCGCCGGGTTCGGCGAGCCCCTTCGTCTCAACAGTCGTTTTGCGGGTAAATGGCCACATGCCCACAAGGTGGCAGGGACTTTACTCGCCGGGCAGCTGGCAAATGTCAGGTTTTGGAAGGTTTTGGTGGGTATTCGTTGTCGGCGAAAAATCTATTTTTCGCGTATCTTGTGCGCAGCTGCCCGCGCCGGTCCCCAGGGCGGCCCCAAAGTCTGGAACCACCCCGGTGATCCTCAGTTCAATTCAGGACGCTGATCTCTATCAACGTCACATCGGCCGTCGTTGATTGCCTGGGAAAGCAGTGCCATTTGCTCGAGCG
>JAVJVK010000008.1 GCA_040221175.1 Phycisphaerales bacterium | reverse complement strand
AGCCAAGGCCTGTCACGACACGGACGTCGTGTCAGGCCGACCTCGAGCACAGGCGCTACGCAGGGGCCCGGCCCGCTAGGGCTGGCGCGGGTGTGGGGTGCCCTCTCTTTGGTTCCTTTCTCTGGGCAAGCAGAGAAAGGGACCCGCACCGGGCAGAGTGATAAGACCGAAGCTCAGTGCATCAAAGGTGCGGAACCCGAGCGAAGGTGGTGATTGAAGCACTCACCATCGCGCGCCTCTGCTAAGTGTTCCGCGCTTTGCAGCACATCACTCACGAATGGATCACGGAGAACGCGCGGGTTCCTTTGGTTACGGCCAAAGGAACCAAAGCCATGGTGCCCACGGGTGGCCTGGCGCGGCTGTCGCCGCACCAGGTGCCCGGATCGAGCGTCGTGCTC